>VBBH01000097.1 GCA_005888695.1 Candidatus Bathyarchaeota archaeon | reverse complement strand
CCGGTCAACATGGAGTCCCCTGCTGTCCCATTGGTCCAAACCCTCCTTCCCCCAGACGTTAATGTAGACGTTCTTGTCTCGGGGTTGAAGGGGCATTGGTTCGGAAAGCTCCGTTGGATGGGTTATTCCAAGAATGAAGACGGAACCATCCTGAAATGGATAACTGACGAGGAAGGCATCCAAGTAGACGCAAGGTTCACAGACAACTTCCTAACGATAGAGGCACGATTAGCTGAGGGAATGGATCGAAGCCATGCCATCAACGCATCCTATCAACTTCTAAGTCACATATCTAGACTGTACAACCCTGTAAAGAGAGCCAAGAACATCGTCACCCCAGTGGCCTACCATCCAGGCCTTGCCTTCGCCTAGCGCCAAGCAACTTAACCCGTGTGACTGGTTTCAGACCAGCCTTGGTCAACAAGTAGCACTGGCCATACCACTTAGGGATAGGAAGGTGAAAAAGTAAAAAATGAGCAAATCAACAGATTCGTCAGCAATTCTTGAAACAGTATCCAACGCCATCGTAAACGTCGCCGACAAACTCTCGCCATCAGTAGTCCGGATAGGAGCCGGAAGATGGAGAGGAGGAACAGGCACCGTATGGAGCCGAGATGGACATATCGTCACCAGCAATCACGTGCTAGGTAGAACCGACGAGATCGAAGTTGGTTTCAGCGATGGAACCAAACAGGTAGCCAAAGTGGTAGGACGCGATCCATACTCAGACATAGCACTCTTGAAGATAGATTCTGATCATCTCAGCCCAGTCGAGGCTGGAGACTCCGACGCTCTCAAAGTGGGCCAGTTCGTCCTCGCACTCGCGAATCCAATGGGTCGCAATCCAAGCGCAACCTACGGAATAGTCACAAACCCAGCTTTCAGTATTAGGTCATGGTGGGGAGGAGCTCCGAACAAGGTCCTCGTCACAGACGCCCGCCTCAACCCAGGCTACTCCGGTGGACCATTGGTCGATGCTAGAGGCAGAGTCATCGGCATCAATGCGGCATACGCCAACAACAGAGGAATATCCATACCCGTCAACACAGTCAAAACAGTAGTCGACAAACTGATGCAAGACGGCAAGATCAAACACGCCTACCTCGGAATCGTCGCCGACAGCATACGCCTACCAGAAAACATTGCAAATCAACCAGACATCAACCAACCGGGCGGACTAATCATCTATAACGTCGAGCATGATAGTGCAGCCAAGAAGGCCGGACTTGCAATGGGCGACGTCGTAGTGAAGCTGGACGGCAAACAAGTCGAAGACATCATGGACCTACACGAGATGCTGGACGATAAGGCGATCGGGAAGCGAGTGAAGCTCAGCGTTCTCCGCGGCGAGAAGCTGATCGAACTCACAGCCACTCCAACAGAATCCGAACAATAAGACAAAACGAATCAACAGTGGGCTGGTCGATCCCAAGACCAGCAATTCCCTTTTTTTATCGTGAAAAAACATGTTTCACATTGCGGTCGTATCGCGTGAGACGAAAGCGATCACAACTCGAAAAACCGTATATTGACCGCTAATCACCCTCCTCCCAGCATAAGAAATGAAGGTTCAGTCCGACAAATCCCCAATTGTCGAAGCCAAAGGAGTCTGGAAAGTATACCAGACTGGAAGCCTCAAGGTAGAAGCCCTAAGAGGCGTTGACTTGAGCGTAAGAAAGGGAGAGATGCTCGCAGTCATGGGTCCCTCCGGATGCGGCAAAACCACTTTACTAAATTGCCTTTCAGGACTCGACGATCTGAGTAAGGGAAGAGTAGAGATCGAAGGTGTCGACTTGCAAAAGATGAGCGACGATCAAAAATCGCAGTTCCGCGCGAGAAGAATGGGCTTCATCTTTCAAGCATACAACCTCCTACCTGTATTGAGTTCAATCGAGAACGTAGAGCTGCCACTACTCTTAGCCGGAATGTCGGAGACCGATGCGAAGGTCGCTGCTCTCGACGCACTCAAGATGGTAGGGCTCGAAGAATGGCGATCACACAAACCCATGGAACTGAGCGGGGGCCAACAGCAACGTGTTACGATAGCGCGAGCGCTCGTCAATAAACCAGCGATCGTCTGGGGCGACGAACCCACAGGGAACCTGGACTCCGACCTGTCCAAGGAGATTGTCCTGTTATTGCGTCGTCTCAATCGCGAATACGGGTTGACCCTGGTCCTCGTGACACACGACCAAGGTGTAGCTCAAGAAACCGACAGAATCGTCCAGATGCGAAACGGGCTCGTGGAGAGAGAAGTCGCTCCGGTCCGGATCCAACCCACAGCCTAGAGGGTTCCTGCTATGACGACCATTGAGAAAACCAGTCGTAAACGAACTCCGCTCTTGGCGCTGGCAATCTTCCTCCTCATCGTCGCGATCGGCGAAGGAGTAGCGCTCTTCTCCGACTACGAGAGTAATGTTTACCTTCGAGATTATGCAGCCGCAAATTCAACAACCATACTGGCCGAGATAAGTGGTCTCATTGTCGTCGCGGTTTTTCTGTCGTTCATTGTGACCCGGGCCTCCAGAGCAGCTGCTACAAGCCGCCTTGGACGCTTTGGTCACAGAATAGCCTCGCTACTCCCGATCCTTTCAGGACTGTTCGCAATGGTACTATGGTTCGTCGTTGTAAGCAAGATTGTAGGTGGTTCCTTAATCTATTTCGAAGCCTACACGGTCTCCGTCATGTTTCTGATTTCTGCCTGGTTAATGCTGGGTGACAGAATAACAGTACGGATGGCAGTCCGGAACTTTACCCGCAGAAAAACGAGCATGGCTATCGTAATCACTGGTCTGATGATCGGCACCGCAATGATTTCAGGCGCATTAGTGACAGGAGATACTCTCACAGAGCTCTTCACCCGAGGAGCCTACTACGGTTACGGATACGCTGATGAGGTAGTATACGTCCACGACCCGATCAGCTTCGCATACCAATACATCGGCCTAAACGTTTCACAGACCCTTGCCTCTAATCTCCGAAGCAACCCCACGGCGGGAAGTCAAGTGCTGGGCGTGACCCCGGAAATCCTCGACACGGTAGTCGTTAACGATACAAGCTACGGATATATCCAAACGGGAGTCACTCTCATAGGAACGTTTCCAAACTCGACCCAAACACTTGGCGAATTTCATCGGGCCGACAAATCGATCATCTCATCAGATCTGGGTAATACAAATGCCATCCTAAACGACCGAGCAGCCAAAGACCTGAACGCTAGCACCGGCGACACGATCCTCGTATTCTACCTCTCGAAGATCGTCTCTCTCCAAGTTGCTGGGATCGCTGTCTCGGATGCGAGAGGCTTCTTCTCAGCAGGCGACAATCTCTTCGTATCGATGACAGCAGCACAATTGCTTACGAATCATCCGGGTCAATCGAACTATATTGCAATCACAAACATTGGCGGGCTCAGAAGCTCAATAGATCATACACAAGCCGTAGGTCTTGCAGCCAACCAGACACTCAACCAATTCTTCAACCAATCACAAAACGGGCTTGGGTGCAAGACAGACCCTAGCTCAGCCGCTCATTCCGCAATCATCCCGTGTGCATATGGCGAAAAGAAGAAGGCGGTAGACTCGGCTACCGCTGGCGCCCAGAATCTAGAGAACTTCTTCGTTGTGCTTAGCACCTTCGCAATAATCGCAGGGATCGTCCTAATCGTGAACATATTCGTAATGCTCGCCGAGGAGAGAAAGTCAGAGATGGGAATGGCGCGTGCAGTCGGAATGAGAAGAGGCCAGCTGACCAAACTCTTCGTCTTTGAAGGAAGCCTTTACGCGGCAGGCGCCGCCTTTGTCGGCGTATTCGTGGGGATAGCAATCGCTTACGGTATCCTCTACGCGTTCGGAACAATCATCTCGGGCGTTTTTCCAGTCAACATCGGCCAGGTGTTGAACAGTTTCACCTTCACTCCCCAAAGTCTCTTCACAGCCTTCACCGAAGGATTCCTCATCACATACGTCACCATCCTCTTCACTTCATGGCGGGTCAGCAAACTCAACATAATACGCGCAATTCGTCAAATTCCCGAGCCTCCGACAGGACTGAAGGTGTACAATTCGCTGCTTGTCTTCGGAATTATCCTTGCAGTAGCAGGCCTGTTTCTTTTCCAAAGCGCCTTCGCCTCAAAGTCCGCAGTAGAGACTCTTGTTGGCCCAAGTCTTGTCATCTTTGGCATCGGACTAGTAATGTCCCGATTCGTGCGCAACAGGTACGCCTTTACTTTTACAGGAGTGGCCTTGCTGGTTCAATGGGCCGTTCCATCGTTTTCATGGAATAATCCAATCATTCAGAACTACAGCTACGGTCCGGAGCTATACTTCGCAGGCGGAATCCTGATGGTCCTTGGTGGAGTGCTAGTTGTGATGTACAATACGGACGTGGCGATCGCGGCCCTTCGATTGTTCTATCGAGGAAGGAAAACACTCACTCCTGTATTCAGGATGGCTTTAGCCTATCCAGAGAACAAGCGATTCAGAACGGCAGCAACAGTCGCAATGTTCGCCCTCGTCATATTCACCGTCTCAGCAATTGGCTCGATTGCCGCGGAACAGAACGCCGCACTAGACAAGCTGGTAAAACAGGACTCAGGTGGATATGACATCATAACGTCAACTCGCGTCCCTGTCTCCAACCTCACAGCTCAAATCATGCATGACCCACATCTAAACGGGCTGACGGTCATCCCGTTCAATTCGACGTTCCTGATCTCTATCCACGACGTTACCATCAATCAGGATTTTGGCAAACCACCGGAGCTGATCGGAGCAGACCCTAACTCATCGGCAACCTCGAACTTCTTTCTAACTAACACGTTCAACATGGTCAACATGACAAGCAATTACAAGACCGCTGCAGATGTTTGGAATGCGGTCAGAACCAACTCTTCAAAAGTCATCTGGTCTTTCGGTAGAGTCAACACCAGAGGCCCACCACAATCCTCGGTCACTCCAGTCCCAGGGGACTTTTTGGAATTGAAAGGATTCGGTGTGCCCGCGAAAACCGTCCAAGTAGTTGGAATATTGGACGGGATCTTCTACGAAGGACTCATCTCGAGAAGCCAACTCTTGTGGGACTCGTTTCACGTGGGCACAGGCACCCTTTCATTTGTTAAGGTTGGCCCCGGTCAGGACCCAGTTACGGTCTCCAACATCCTGCGCCGAGACTTCGTCAAACTTCAGATGGCTACGATCGTGATTCCTGTTCTCCTCGCTAACATCCTCCAGATCAGCCAGTCAATACTGGGCCTGTTCGAAGGATTTCTTGGGCTGGGACTGGTTGTTGGAATCGCCGGGCTAGGCATTCTATCCGTGAGGTCAGTTGTGGAGAGGCGACAGGAGATTGGGGTGCTCCGTGCGCTCGGCTTTCGAAGAAGAATGGTCATCGCCGCATTCATAATCGAGAATAGCTATGTTGCATTATTGGGAATCATGATAGGAGTCCTCTTGGGGGTGAACCTAGGTTACGCCTTCGCGGTCAGTCCGAATTCAGGTCTTACATTTGTCCTTCCCTGGCAATCAATCCTCGAAATCGTGGGACTAACGTATGGCCTATCGCTATTGACAACCTTCAACTCTTCAAGACGAGCCGGGCGCATTCCTCCGGCCGAAGCGCTCAGATACTCTGAGTAGCTCGGTATCTGCTAGGTTCTTAGTCGACCGAGACTCTTGGATATATCCAACTAGCCCTCCGGAAAAGCTCTCTTCTAGATATTCGGAACTTCGCCCTCCCAGAGTGGCGTACTATCAAAGAAGCAAACGCGCTCCCGACCGCGGAGGCCCATGCTATGTCCTGGGTCCTCCAAAAAGCAACCAGCCAGCCCGCGAGCATGACGTCTCCCGCCCCTGTAGAATCAAATTGAGTTTCTGGATAAGCTGGCACTTTCAATATCCCCTCCTTTGAACCGACGACGACGCCCTTCGACCCTAAAGTTACCAGCGCGAACTTCGGCCCCTTCCTGAGAAGACCCAATGCCATACGAATGGGATCGATAGTTGATGTCAGGACCTTTGCTTCTTCCCGAGATGCTTTGACAGCGTCGCACAAACCAACATAGTCGTCAAGGTTCTTGTTGGAAAGTCGGATTCTTCCAAAGCGCCCTGCCGTCCTGATTAGGCCCTGAGCATCTAGAGATAGAAATCGGCATTTTCGCCGGGCCATGGCCGCAAGTTCCAGGTCGATCTCATGATAAACGGGGCCGAGGTGAATAATGTCTTGATTCCCTATCTGAACTTCATCGGAGATTATAGGGCCCCGATTAAGGAGTCTCACTTTGCGGTTTCCCTGCTTGTACATGAGCCGGAATCGAGTGGACGCTGAATTGCCAGTTTGAATTCCTTTGAGATTGACCTTCTTCTTTGCCATCCAGGCCAGAGAATCCTGTGGATAGTCTGGTCCAATGGATGAAACGATACCTGCCCCAGCGCCAAAGATCGAAGCTGTGACAGAAGCGTAGAAGGCTGATCCGCCGGGGACGATGCGATTTAGTCCCGAATCAGAAACGATCTCGTCTATCGTCAGGTTTCCAACGGACAGTAGCCTCAAGTCTCAGATTCGGCTGGGCAGAAGAAGACATTAGTACTAAGCCTATCCTCTAGCGTGATAGGAAAAAGTCTAGATGACAAAGAAACGACGGTCTAGGGGACGCAGCAAAGGAGGAAAAGGAAGAAGCGAACTGGTTCAGTGCGCAAATTGTGGAATGCTAACCCCCCGTGACAAGGTGAAACGTGTGACGAGCTGGGTATCCCTTGTTGAACCATCATTGGCCAAGGAGCTTCGGGCTCACGGAGCGTACATTGCTCGGCAGAGAGTAATGAAGAATCTCTGCGTCTCATGTGCTGTCCACTTCGGCGTTTCCAAAGTCAGATCCAGAGAAGATAGACGGCTCTAGTCCCTTATCTGCTAATCAATATTTTCCATGCTTGGTAGATCCGTTCAACCACAGTCACCGTTGAGAGAACGGCTACCAACAATGTACCCCAGAGAATACTCTCATGATAAGCCGGGAATGCGATTGTTGCGACCAGTACAATGAGGAGTCTCTCTGGCCTCTCGGCGATCCCGATTCCCTTCAAAGTAACGCCTTCAACTTCGACTCTTGCCCGAACATAACTAACCATCAACGAAGCAGATAGGGCCCAAACAGCGACTGGAAAACTGGTCAATCCTCCAAAGGCAAAAGCGGCATAAAGAGAGATCTCTCCGAGGCGGTCCAGGACACTGTCTAGGACTCCTCCTACCTTTGAAACGTATTTGTAGCGTCGAGCCATCGCACCGTCGATCGCGTCAAAATAACCTGCGGCGAGGAGCAAGACTACGGCACCAGCCCAATAGAAGAGTTGGGGTAGACCAGTGGCATAGAGAAGTGCAGAACCTAGGATGAAAACTAAGCCGAGAAAAGTGATCCCGTTCGGCGACAAGCCAGCAGCGTGAAATGCGCCTGCAGACGAGGCAAAGAAGCCCTCCACGTAAGCCTGAATCTTCGACAGCATTAGACTGGAAGGGCATTCAAAGGACACGGCTTTTAGAGATTATTGCTCCCCAACAACCATTCCCAACCCGCTAAAGTCTATCTACGTCATTCCCCCCGAGATTCCAAGACTGGGAACGAGCAATTGGGAAAAGTCAGTAAGGGCGTAAAGTGTACCGTTACGGGTTGCGCAAACGACGCTGTAAGATCAATATCCTCTGAGGAAGTTTCTAAAGCGGGCCTGAAGGTTTCGTCCAGTGGCCGAGCCTATCTGTGTAAGAACCATTACCGCGAGATGAAGAAGAAGTTGAAGAAGGACCGAGAAGTTGAACGGTGGAGGCTGATGCGATGAGGCTGCTTCTAGTACACGCAGACAAATTCGAGTATGAAGCACGAGAAAAAGCGGTCAAGGTACCAGAACCCCTAGACGATTCTAGAAAGAAGGGCACGCTTGAAGACGGACTCATTGTTTTCTGCACCGTAGAGAAAGGCGACGAGCAAGCCCCCGAGCGCGTGATAACAAACGCTTCCAATTCAATTGAGGAGGTACTTGGATGGCTCAAAGCTAAGAAAGTCATGATCTATCCGTACGCACACCTGTCGACATCTTTAGCCTCCAGAGACCCCGCGATCAACATACTCAAGGGACTCGAGAAGGAACTGTTAACCAAAGGGTACGAGGTGAAACGCAGCCCGTTTGGATGGTACAAGAGCTTCACGATGACGGCGAAAGGTCATCCGCTCTCTGAATTGTCGCGAACTATCAGTATCGACGAACAATCCGAGTCGAAGACGGGTGCACCGATGAAAACAGAGTATATGGTAATGGACATGGATGGCAGCCTTCACAGTCCCGACGATTTCGTGTATCGGCAGGGGATGGATGAATTCCAGTCTCTTGTTGAGAAGGAGGCGCTGAAGAAGGGACTGACTGGTGGACAACCCAAGTTCTTGGACTATGCAAGGCGGTTCGGGATAGAATGGGAACCATATGCAGACGTGGGACAAATGAGGTTCGGCCCCGAGGCTAGTCTAATGCTTGACCTGCTGAGCGATTACGCGAATCAGGTGGTCAGGAGGATTGGAATTCCGATCCTAAACGTCAAAGGAACCAACATGTTCGACGTATCTATCGAACCAATCAAGCAGCATCTGCAGCTATTCGGAAGCCGGGCTTACGAAGTCAAGGTTGACGAAAGGACCTTCGTTCTCCGATACGCCGCCTGCTTCCAACAATTCTCGATGGTCAAGGATTGGACCCTGAGCTACAGGACACTTCCATTTGGAACCTTCGAGATAGCCGATAGTTATCGCCTAGAACAAAGCGGCGAGCTCTTACTTTCTTTCCGACTTCGAAAGTTCTTGATGCCGGATCTTCACATTTACCTCCGAACGGTCGACGAAGCCATCGACACAGGCCGTAAGGTACACGATCGAATATACGAGGAGATAAGGAAGCTCGACCGGGAATACGTCAGCCTGTACAATACCACTCGCTCATTCTACAATGCGCACAAGGATGTCTTCATTGAGCTAGCTGCGGTTGAACGGAAACCAATCCTGATCAATTTCGTGCCTGAGGGGCACTACTACTGGGTCCTAAATGTGGAATACAATATCATCGATGACCTAGACCGTCCGCGCGAGATCGGAACTTTCCAGATCGATATAGGCAACGCCAAACGTTTCGGAATAAGTTACGATGACGAGAAAGGCCAAAAACAGTTCCCTGTAATCATACACACCGCAGTCCTTGGAGGACTGGAAAGATACCTGTTCACTTTACTCGACTCGGCCATAAGGATGGAGAAAAACGGGAGAAAACCCATGCTACCAATATGGATCTCACCAATTCAGGCCAGAGTGATACCTGTCGGGCAGCAATTTATGGAGGAAGCTAAGAAACTAGTCGAGCGTCTGCAAGATTCAGGTATGCGGGCAGATCTTGATGAGAGAGACGATACGGTGCAGAGCCGAGTGAGAGAAGCAGAACTAAGTTGGGTACCCTACATCTTGATTTACGGCGGCAAAGAAGTGAAATCGGACAAACTGTCAGTGCGGTCGCGAGAAGACGGCAAGGACCACATGATGTCCTTGGAGGAACTGGTCAACCTCGTCCGTTCCAAGACGGCTGGTTATCCATATCGGGAACTGAACTTGCCCAAGCTCTTGTCCCAGAGACCAGGGTACAAGAGGGTCTGAGACACGCAGAGCGAGCGAGGAACTCATTTATATTAGACCGGCACAGCCGAACACGCAAGGAAGCATCGAGCAAGACATGACGAAAGACCAGTCATACGGCGGTCTGATACTAGTGGTTTCTATTGTGATAGCCCTTTTCTACCTTTACGGCATCTACGCTGGGTTCACTCTAATCCTGATAGAGATCCCGGTTGTTCTCGCAGTACTAGCCATCCTCGGAATAACTGGATGGATTGGTTGGACAATGTTCACGACTCCACCGCCTGCTCCTTTAGAGACCGAACTCGCTTCTGCCACAGCAACCGCGGGGTCGGGTACTGCTCCCAGTCAGGCCCGAGCATCCGAACCGGAAGAAAAGTAGCTAATTCCCGTTCAACCTCCCGACATCTTCGAGAATCGATCAGCAGCCCCTCGTGTACTGCTACCATCTTCTCATGGTTACAACAGCCGTAAACTCGACCCGCCCCTTCTGAAGGCTTGCTCGATTACAGGGGCTCCAAATGAGCGAAGTTCCAATAGAAAAAGTAGTTACCGAGATCAACGGGTTCCGCCAAAGACTTAGCATGCTAAAAGACGAGCTGAACCGTGCCAATAGGGCTATGGCCGAAAAGATGGCTCAACTTGGCGAAACGCTAACTCAGAGAGTGCGTGACCTGAGAGACCAAGTGACGAACACTCCCCAAAATCTTCTGTTACTCGAGAGCAGATTCAACTCCGGGGAGGTATCCGATCAAGAATACAAGTCGCAGAGGGAGGAGTACCGTAATCAGTTAACGCGGAATCTCCGAAGCATTGATGAGATCAGGAGTCTTCTCCTAGTCATCAGTCAGCTTGAGGCACGACCTTCAGCACAGGTTGCAGGACCCCCCGGACCTGGGCCGAGAATGTCTGGTCCAGGCCCTAACTAGCTTCAAGACCCTTCCCCTCTGTTCTCTTGGAATGCAGCCCTCGTGTACTGATTCTACCTTTTCTAGTAAATAAGAGGAAAGCTTATATCTCTATTACCTAAAAAAGGTAGCTTTCACCCAAAAACGGTTGAAAGCATGGCGACCAAAGCAGAATTAACCGAAAGACGCAGAACGACTACCGGAACCAAGGAACATAGGCTTCTCACCCGAGGCGCTCTCGACCAATATAGGCTGGTCATTGCCTGCGTCCGAGGCAACGTAAGTGTGAGGGAGACAATGTCCCGATTATTGAATGACGTTATTGGTGAGATCGACCAGCCGCCAGTCCTACTTTTTGGACCGACGGCTCCTGAAGACCTAACCTCAATACCAATCAATTCTAAGGTTGGTTGGGTCACTTTTGTGGACGGGAATGTCCAATCTCAGTCCCAACCTGGGTCAGCCCAACTAATTTCTCCCGACAATATCCTGGAGGTTAACTTGTTCATTGAACAAGCCGCCACCGGCGAGTCGAACCAAGTAATCATGGGGGACTTCCTTGATAACATGATAAAGAGCGCGACCTCCCCGGAAAGCTTCTACAGCTTCCTTTGCCAGCTGGCATCACGAATTAGAATGAAGAAGCGGACCGCCGTGCTAGTGATCAAGGAGGATATTCACGATCGTCCCGTTGTCGAGATGGTGAAACGATTCGCGGACATAGTGCTAGAATTCCGTGACCAAGAAGAGGAAGGTGCTTTGACGGTCGAGATGAGGACGCTAAATTTTGCGGATAACATCTACACGAGATGGGTTCCGTTTCCGGAAGGGCTAAAACCACTATCGACTAGCTGCTAGTCTAAGAAAGAGGCCTGATCTCGAATCAGGCCAAGTAGATTGGAACTCAGAACGTGCAGATACTTCACCACAACATCATAGGATCTACGAACACAGAGGCCAAAACCCTTGCGGAGAAAGGTTGCCCTGAATGGACTGTTGTTGTTGCAGACGAGCAAACATCCGGAAGAGGCAGGACCGGGAAACATTGGCATTCTCCTCCCGGCGGACTCTGGCTCTCAGTAGTGCTCAGGCCGAACATACCTATTCCGAGTTTACCCCTGATCCAGTTCTATGCTGCCAACTCCGCAAGGCGATTTCTAGAGCGAACTATTGGGGAGAGAATAGGTGTGAAATGGCCGAACGATCTGATTTTGGGCGGCCTCAAGCTTGGAGGGATTCTCGTTGAGGCGAGGTTGGTGGGAAGAAGAATCGATTTCGCGGTGGTAGGAGTTGGCATCAACCTTAACATCGTGCCTTCCCTGCTACCGCCGGGTGCGACTTCTACCTTTAAGGTCACAAAGCGTGTTCTCGACCAAGACGTCATGATGGAAGCCCTTCTGGAAGAACTAAGGTCATCGTACCCTAAACTCCATGACAAGCAGCAAATTTTTCGAGAGTGGTGGGATCACTGCGTCCACCAGCTAAAACCAGTGACTGTAGTGGGTCCTGAGGGCCCAATCTCAGGCGTCTCGACTGGGATAGGCCCTAGCGGCGAACTACTTGTAACGACCCCCAAAGGGAATACACAGGAGATAGCCGAAGGGACAATTCTCTCCCTTTGAAATGTCGATTTCGGCTCTAGTTTTATACGGACGGGGAATCCACCAATCCCGGCGGCTTTCAATGAGCATGAAAGAACGGATGGTAGAACTTGAAGAGGCACGCGCAAGGGCGAACTTGGGGGGCGGAGCGGTGAAGAATTCGGAACAGCATTCTAGAGGCAAGATGACCGCACGTGAGAGGATCGAAGCATTAGTTGACCTCGATAGTTTCGTCGAAATAGACAGGTACGCTCTCCATCAGACTCGCGATTTTGGTATGATGGATAAACGAATTTTGGGCGATGGGGTTGTCACAGGATACGGGAAAATAAACGGTCGCCAAGTTTACCTGTTCTCCCATGACTTCACTGTGTTCGGCGGAAGCCTCGGTGAAATGTTTGCCAAGAAAGTCACGAAGATCATGGACATGGCATTGAAGACCGGTTGTCCCATTATAGGTCTAAACGATTCGGGAGGCGCACGAATACAGGAAGGCGTAGTCAGCCTAGGGGGCTACGCAGAGATATTCTTCCGCAACGTTTTGGCTTCCGGCGTTATCCCTCAGATCAGCGCAATCATGGGACCATGTGCAGGAGGCGCCGTATACTCTCCTGCAATGACCGACTTCACTTTAATGGTCGAAGGGACGAGCTACATGTTCATTACTGGTCCTGACGTTATCAAAACTGTTCTCAATCAAGAAGTGACGTTTGAGGAACTCGGCGGTGCAAAGTTGCACAATTCGAAAAGTGGCGTCGCCCACTTCTACGCAGGAGACGAGAAGGAATGCATTGCACAGATCCGTGCCTTGCTGAGCTATTTTCCCCAGAACAATCAGGACGACCCCCCGAGACTAAGCCCTCGTGAACCAAAGGGCCAGCCTAGCGAGCTAGATGGACTCCTGCCAAATGATTCTGATCGGCCATACGATATGCATGAGATCATTACTCGGATTGTAGATGGCGGCGAAATGCTGGAAGTGCAACCGCTATATGCTCGAAACATCATCGTTGGTTTTGCTAGGCTCGACGGTTACTCAATCGGAATTGTGGCTAATCAACCAAAATACCAGGCGGGAGCTTTGGACATAGACTCTTCGACCAAAGCTGGACGGTTCGTCAGGTTCTGTGACGCTTTCAATATTCCAATCCTCACGCTAGTAGACGTTCCCGGATACATGCCTGGAATGGACCAAGAACATGGCGGAATCATCCGACATGGATCGAAACTACTCTTCGCCTATTGCGAAGCTACAGTTCCGAAACTCACTGTGATCATCCGCAAAGCATATGGCGGAGCCTATGATGTTTTGGGCAGTAAGCACATCAGAGCAGATGCGAATCTCGCTTGGCCCTCAGCCGAGATCGCTGTAATGGGACCAGAAGGCGCCATCAACATAATCTTCAGACAAGAAATTGCGGGCGCAAAGGACAAAGAAACAGAAAGAGCCAAGTTGGTAAAAGACTACAGGCAAAAATTCGCGAACCCATACATCGCTGCTGAGCACGGATACATCGACGATGTAATCAAACCGAGTGAAACTCGTGAAGTCCTTATCAGATACTTGGATCTTTTGAGGACGAAGAGAGAGGCGAGGCCTCCAAGAAAACATGGGAACATTCCCTTGTAAAGTCAGGGAGTTCCCGTGTTTAGGAAAATACTGATTGCAAACAGGGGTGAGATAGCACTCCGGATCATGCGGACATGTCGGAGACTGGGTGTCAATACAGTGGCAGTTTACTCGGAGCCGGACGTGACCTCAAAACACGTCTTCTATGCCGATGAGGCCTATTCCATTGGCCCAGGGGAACCCTCTCAGAGTTACCTAAACATCCCTAAAATCGTTGAAGTTGGCAGGAAATCGGGTGCAGAGGGTGTTCATCCAGGATATGGCTTTCTCGCAGAAAGCCCTTCTCTGGCTGCTGCGGTCGAGGATGCAGGGATGGTTTTCGTTGGACCCCGGGCCAAACTACTGAGCAGAATTGCAAGCAAACTCGAGGCCAAGAAGAGAGTATCTGAAAACGGTGTTCCGACAATACCGGGCTCGACCAAGGAGCTAGAAAGCGTCGAGCAGGCCGAGCAAGAAGCCAAGCGTATCGGATATCCTGTATTGATCAAGGCGGCCTACGGTGGGGGAGGCAGGGGAATGCGGGTGATCCAGAAGGCAGCAGAACTGAGGCGGATGATAGAGATTGCGAGCACCGAAGCGAAAAGTGGATTTGGCCGTTCGGGTCTCTATATTGAGAAGTATCTCGATTCTCCACGTCATATCGAAGTTCAGGTACTCTGCGGCTCACGCGGGAAGAATCTGCATCTGGGCGAGCGAGAGTGCTCTATGCAGAGAAGATACCAGAAGATCTTGGAAGAGACACCATCGCCAGTCGTGACGCCAGACGAGAGGAGACGCCTGTGCAGGCTCGCATTAAAAGCCGCTTCCACCCTCGGATATGAAAACGCTGGAACCGTCGAATTCGTACGTTCGAAGACCGGTGAATACTACTATATGGAGCTCAACAAGAGGATCCAGGTTGAGCACCTAATCACAGAACTAGTGACACGGGTCGACATTGTAGAACAGCAGCTTCGAATTTCGAGCGGCGAAGGCCTTGGGCTGAGCCAAGACGAGATAGTCTCGGCCGGTTGGGCGATCAACTGCAGAATAAACGCCGAAGACCCTGAGATGGGTTTCGCTCCATCTCCAGGCACAGTGACCAAGTACGTGGCTCCGACTCCACAATGGGTAAGAGTGGATACTGCGTTGTACGATGGTTGCATCGTTCCCGAGTTCTATGATTCATTGATCGCGAAACTTGCCACTTACGGATCAGACAGAATGCGAGCCATCGAATGGATGCGGTTCGCCCTAGAAGAGATGATCGTCGAAGGCGTCAAGACAACCATACCTGTACACAAGACGATAATGTACCATCCAAGCTTTGTGAAAGGAGAATATCACACTCAATTCTTGGAAAAGATTCTCTCAAGTTGGAAGCCAACCTCAGAGGTTTCTTTAGAAGAAATCGCCGCAGCTTACTTGACCGCCGCTAGTGCCCTTTCACAGAAGCTAGTTGAACAAACCGGGCGGACGGGAACGACCGGTTGGAAGGGGTCGTTGAAGTCAACAGAGAGCATTTCCAAAGGGCCTCTGTACATCGAGGGACTGTAGGAATGGTCGACATAGTTGTCAACGGGTCGACATTTAACGTCGAGAAGAGGGGAAGGAGCAATGGCGAGATAGAGCTAGTAGTGAATGGAAAACCGGTAGTCGTGGATAGAGTTTCGTCATTTGCTGCCGATTCTTCGACGCAACTCTTCCGAATCGGTCAGCGATTGCTTCTTTGCAAGGTAGCTGACCAATTGAACGAGCATTCGATCGTCACCTGGATTAACGAAAAGCGACTCCTCGTCGAGTTGTCGACCGGCCAAGAAGCCGACAGTCCCGAAAGAGCCTCCCTCGTCAATACTGGTCCAATATCCGTCGAAGCACCGATGGCCGGAAGAATCGTGGAGGTGAGGGTATCTCTTGGCAAGGAGGTTCAAGAAGGTCAATCCTTGATCATCTTGGAGGCAATGAAAATGGAGAATGAGATCGCGGCGCCGAGGAATGGACGGGTCCGAGAGGTCTATGTCCATGTCGACTCGGTCGTCAAGACCGGCGATAAACTCATCGTATTAGACTAGCTTTGCTGAGTTATCAGTTACACTCCCTGTGGGACGCTGACATTTTTGAAGCTAGCTTTCCTGAAGCAGGGGCAGGAGTCTTGTGTAGTGGTCGAGGCATTCGGGGTTTACGAGTGCTTCCTTGTTTGTGACCGGTTTGTTGTTCACGATATTCGTAACGGCTGTCTCTACCTTTTTCATGTTGAACGTGTAGGGGATGTCGGGCACCTGAAGGATCATATCTGGGACATGCTTTGGTGATGCCTCCCTCCGTAATGCCGCTCGAATCTTCTCCTCCAACTCCCTGGAGAGACTCTCCTTGGGAGCGAGTTTGACGAAGAGGATTATCCGCTGGTCGCCTTTCCAGTTCTGGCCCACCGCAAGACTGTCCTCTACTTCGGATAGTTTGTCGATCACATTATAGATCTCGGAGGTGCCGACCCTGACTCCCGAAGCCTTGATTACCGCGTCGGACCGTCCGTAAAAAGTGATACCCCCGGTG
>VBBH01000064.1 GCA_005888695.1 Candidatus Bathyarchaeota archaeon | reverse complement strand
TTGGTCTATGGAAGAAAGCGGTAGGCATAGAAAGCGATCGTGAACATGGTAATGCTGTAGCATAATATTCGCGTTATCTTCCATATTCCTCGACCTGCTGATCTTCTGGACGCCAATGCCTCTGCATTCCCTTGACGAATAGCGATACTCTTGACGGTCTCCAGATCAGATCGAAATTCATGATTGAGTGTCCAGATTGCTAGGCTGAATACGATCGTTCCAGCAGCCGCCAACAAGACAGTCAAGGAGAGATTGATCGTTTGTAAATAGTAGCTACCCAGTGTCGGGATGCCGCCCCAACCGATCGAGAATACTGGACCGTTATGGAGTCGGCCCCTGAAGAGTTCCTTGTTGTACGCCAATATGACAAATACTGATGGCGGGATCCAGAGCAATAATGCAAGATTGATCTGCAGAGCGAGATAGACTCCACCAGCGAGGCTGAAGACTAGACCCGTCCAGCCAAGAATTTTCAACTGTCTGTCAGGAATCTTCGTATGCAAGGGATGTCCCTTGAGCTCGTCGAAACAGTACGAGGCGAGGCAAAGACTACTGAAAACGATCAGATACGTCCACAAGAGTCGGTCCACGCGAACGATAGGTGCTAGCAATGCCCCGAGGCTGGAGAATGATATCATGCACAATGGAAGCGGAAAATGCATGAGGCGAACATAGTCTCCCGCCAGATCCTTCTGCAAGTCTAGTATACCGTGTCCCGTTGGATTGGGTCAAGTGGTTTTGAGGTTTCGCCAGATGATTGGTCCAGTGTTCCCAGTTTGAGCCAAGAGAATATCGCGAGAAGAATGAATATGGTTGCTCCAGACGTGATCAAGTTCGCAGGCGATACTCCATAGATCAATCCTCCAAGATAGGAGCCCACGATCAGTCCAACGCTTTCGATCGTAAGGTAGAAGCCGAATGTGCCGGCTCGAGAAGCACCCGGTCGCCTCTTTGAGAGCAAAGAGTATGCAACGTAGGTTGGGGCACGGGCAGCACCGAAAAGGAAGATCATTGGGACGGCGAACAGAACCGAACCACCCATTACAACTCCGAAGAGTCCGACAGCTGCTAATAATGCTCCGGCGGCAATCGCATTTCGTTGACCTTGAGCTTCCGCTCTCTTGCCAATTACAATGGCGAAGATTGCTGCTCCAGCGGATTGTACCGCACCCATCAATTGGATGATATTCGGTTTGAGCAGGAATCTATCCTGATAATAGAGTGGAAGGAATGAAGAGACGAGGCTGAACGCTAGGGCAGAAATGGTGATGAATCCGAGTAAGAATACTTCTCCTCTTGATCTCGGTATTTCCAGTCGGATCCTGAAATCCTCTTTCTTCCCTGGGTGCTTTCTGATAGGAAGCAATACGAAAGTAGAGACGGAGAAGAGGCCGAAAGAGACGAGAAAGATTCCGTTCAGACCGGTCCATTGGAGCATTAGACTTCCTAGAAGGGGTGATAGGACCATTCCAAGAGGTGCGGCGGACGAGGTGGCCCCGAAGGCTGAGGACACTCTCTCGGGTTCAGAGTTGGCCACGATGAACGCGCTGTAGGCCGGGATGCCAAACGAGGTTAGTTGGAGGAGAACAAGTCCGATCGTGGCCTCCTGCCACGAGGTTGCGATGAGATAGATGATTGGAGTTGGGATAGAGAAAGCCCAGCTTGCGATCAAGACCCTCCGCAGGTCGTATCTGTTCGAAAGTATCGCGCCAGGTATCATTGAAGCAGCAAAGGCCACGTAGCCCACGGAATAGGCCAGACCAATATTGTCGGGGCTAGCGCCGAGTTGTCTTAGGTAAACGGGCCAAACATAGTTGTAGAGCCCAATACCAAACGTCCAGAGAAAGAGTGCAAGGAAGAGAAATCTTAGGTCTCGTTGGAGCCGGGTGACGGAGGAGAGGATGTTCAGTCTACCTAGTGATTGCAAACACCGGTCTCCTGTTCAGATTCCTTGGACGGACTGGGGATATGTCAGAGATGAACTCTGTCTATTTCTTTACCGGGACGGACTCTAGCCGATCTAAACGTTCCTTCAATAGCCTATTCTCGTCTCGCAATTTGTCAATGTCTTCGCGCATCTGTCTGAATTCATCCGTGGCCTCTCTTCCCATCTGAATCTTCCTAATCGACTCGCGGGCTCTACGTTTCACACGGCCATCCAATTCTTTCGAGACAAGCTGTTCAAGAGCAGGAAGAGCCTTCGAGTCCAGCAGATTCCCAAGTCCCACCGCTGCCTCCAGTCGGACCTTGAACCATTGATCATCCAACAAGCTAGTAAGGATGTCACTCACCTCTGGCCTGCCATCCCCGAGTTTCGCAAGGGCTCTTACCGCCGCCTCTCGCGCGAGATTGGGCTTTCCATATCGTGTCCATTCTGTGACGATTGGTATCGCGTTTGGATTCTTCAATTCGGCGTATCCATCGAATACTCCAGATCTGATGACTTCATTGAACGAGTCCTTTCTCAAAGCGGCTTTCAAGACTTCGAAGGCCTTGGCAGAACGAGTCTTCCCAAGACTTCGGGAAGCTTCTGCTTCAACGTAATAGCTCGGATCAGTGTCTTGGACTATTTCGATCAATTCCTTGGCCGCTTCTTCATCCCTGAACTCGCCCAATGCCTTGACAACAGCTCTTCTCGCCTTGGGATGCTTTGTCTTTAGACCAGCAATCAAAGCACGCAGAGCCGCATTCGTTCTGATAGTTCCTAGTGACTTGGCTGCTTCTGCTTGTACCCCCCAGAATGGATCCTTGAGGATCGCATCTTTCAGAGAACTGACAACGTCCTCGGTAGGATATTTTGACAATCTCTGAGCTGCCCGGGCCCGGCCAACCATGTTCTTGTCCCCCTGCAACTGGAACAATAGCATAGTCTTCGGCTTGTCAAAATCCAGATCCTTTGGAATCCAATTCCCAGGGTCGAACTCTGCGTCACGTGGCTTTTCAGGAAGTGAGAAGAAGAAGACTTGGTCTCGTTGAGTGATCGTGACTCTTTTCGTTACTACTCCCTTCGCCATCGTGAAGGAAATGTCAACAGGTGTCTGAAAGACTGAAGGTGTCTCTAGCTCTGCTGATTGGGTCTGTGACACGGTCAGCTTCGCTATCATTGCATTGTCGTCCCAATCATAGGTGACCTTGAACTCTGGCAGGCCACTGTGATAGACCCATTGATCGAAGAATCCTTCCAGATCACGGCCCGTCACATCCTCTAGTGTCCGGCGGAAATCGTTTGTTTCAACAATCTTCTCCCGATACTTCTCCGCGTAATGCTTCAATCCCTTCTGAAAGTTCTCATCTCCAAGATAGTTCCGGAGAGCATGCAGGACCAGTCCTCCCTTTTCGTACAAGTGACGGTCGAACAGTTCTCCCGGATTCATGTACGTCTTGCTAACGATAGGACGTCGATACCTTTCCTTATCCTCTTCCAAGTACAATTCGAGATCGTGCATCTGATAATAGGCGGCCTCGTCTCGTCCGAGATCATGTTCCTTGAACAGTATTTCCGAGTAAGTTGCAAACCCCTCATTGAGCCATGCATGCGACCAATCACGGCACGTGATCAGATCGCCCCACCATTGATGCGCCAGCTCATGGGCTACTAGATCGTCACTGGTGAAGTCTAGATGTGCTCGCTTGTCGTGAAGCGTAGTATCAGTCAAAGTTGTGGCAGTGATGTTCTCCATGCCGCCAAAGATGAAATCTGAAACAACGACCTGTGCATATTTTGGATATGGGTATTTGACGCCGAAGTATTCGCTGAAGAACCGGATCATTTGTCCAGTCTTTTCGAAGCTTCGCTTACCTTCTTCCTCTCTGCCCTTGGGCAGGTAGTACTGAAGTTCGACCCCGTCAACATTCTCCTTTGTGACAGAATATTCTCCTACCACAAGACTGACTAGATAGTTGACGTGCGGTATGTCCTGCTTCCAATGGAACACCTTCAATCCCCTGGCCCTATCGTCCTTCGTCTCAACAAGCGCGCCATTGGAGACGGCCATGTACTTATCCGGAACCGTCACGATTACTTCACTCGTTGTTCGGTCGTTGGGATAGTCGTAGCTCGGAAACCAGTATCGATTGTCTTCGTCCTCTCCCTGTGTCCAAACCTGGTAGGGCTTCTTCGGGAAGGCCTTGTCGGGTCCGACAAAGTACAATCCTCTCCTCGGCTGACCCGAGTACCGAATACTGACAGTAACATTGTCAGCGGTCTTCAACGCCTTGTCCAAGTAGACTATGATCTTCCGACCAGTATTCTCATAGTTCGCCTTGCGACTGCCCGAGCCATTCTTGTTGTCGGAGAGTTTTACCTCCTTGACTTCAAGTTCGACAGCGTCAAACTCAAGGCGAGTGACGTTTTCCGTTATAGGCTTCAGAGTAAGGTGAGCGGTTCCCTCCAGCCGCTTCTTCTCAGGGTCAACTACCAGATCCAGGCGGA
>VBBH01000063.1 GCA_005888695.1 Candidatus Bathyarchaeota archaeon | reverse complement strand
ATGTGGTGGTTTTCACGGTGAGCTATCATTCCAAGGTCATGCAGAACCGCACCCAAGAAGACAACCACCTCAGCATCGTCATCGGTCAGCTTGTGATCGGTAACGATGCTTGGCTCCACTTTCGCTTCCTGAAGATTGCGAAGGATCTTCAGAGCGATATTTGCAACAATGGCAAAATGGACACGACCATGGTCGGAGAGGCCTAGTCTTCGAACGGCATTGACGTTGATACAGTCCCACAGGCTTTGTAAATACTCATCATTGTTCACCCGATCCAGGACAGCCTTCAGCTTGAGATTGTCGTTGTAGGGCAGATTAATCAGAAGTATTACACCAGACTGAGCAGCCGAGACCTGAATTCTGCAGTGCCAGGTTCAAAAAGATTCCCGATTAGGCAACTGCACACTAAAACTTTCAAAAGCCTCCCAGGAGACAAACCTGACCCGGTGAAAGCGACGATGATCAAGCTGGCAGATGTAGAATACAAGGTAAAGGAAAACACCGCCGAGATCACCATGAATCGTCCCAGCGTGTTGAACGCCCTCTCGAAAAGCATGTTCAGAGATCTTAGCCTCGCCGTCAAGAATGCTGCATCCGACAAATCTGTCGATTTCATAACTATAACAGGTGCAGGGAAGGCTTTCTCCGCTGGACTGGACATCGTACAGGTCGCGGATTTCAGAAGAAAATCAGAGGCGCGACAGTTCGTGTACGGACTAGTAAAGCCGTTCTGGGACACCTTCCTCTCCTGCGACAAAGTCATAATTGCCGTGGTCAACGGTCCGGCCTATGGTGCCGGAGCAGAAATCGCATTATTCTCGGACTTCGTGATCGCGTCGGAAGGTGCGGTCTTCGCATTTTCAGGAGGACGCGTGGGAGCGTTGTGTTGTATTTCGGGCCTGCTCGGACCCTTAGTGATGAACGGTCGGAAGGTCGTCGAGATGAATCTGGCAGGCCAAGCGATAACCGCCGAGGAGGCCTGCAGGCTTGGAATGATCAATCGCGTCGTGCCTTCTGACAGAATTGGTCGAACAACTAATGATCTGAAACTAGAGCTGATGAAAGTCTCACCGAACTCGAACTCTAGCTTCAAACGGATCCAGAAGAGTGTCATCCCCAGAAAGGCATACCTGACAGCTTACAAGGAATTATTCAAGACACTTACGAGTCAAAATTTCAGAAAAGGCGCAGAAGCATTCGTCAAGAAGACCCGACCGAATTATTACTCGTAGCCAAACCTAGGACCATTGGGTATAGATCAAGAGTAAACAAGGCCTTAACAACAGCTCCCGCCCTCATGAAAGGAGAAGAGGAGTAACGGGTTGAGAGGAAGAAACTGGAAAGGGAGAAGCGTTAGGACCGAGGTCAAGACTCTCGAATGCCCGAGATGCCACGAGCACGTCAGATTAGACAAGTACACGGCTCATATCACAACCTGCCCGCAACCTGTAGCTCCAACTAGTCCAACTGCGGCCTAGAACAGCTAGTTTTTCTTCGACGGTCATCCCTTCGCGACACCGATTGGGACCATTCGTACAACCTTAGTCCCAATGCCGAGTTGGTGGCTAACCTCCGCCACACGGTCAACATCCTTGTAAGCGTCAGGCGCCTCTTCAGCCACAACCTCCATTGCCGCGGCTCTTATCACGATCCCACGCGCCTCTAGGGATTTCTTTAGGTCCGCTCCCCACCATTTCCGCTTAGCGGCCGACCTGCTCATGAACCGGCCAGCACCATGAGCCGTCGTTCCAAAGCTCAGTTCCATTGACTTCGGCGTCCCAACTAATACCCAACTACTTGTACCCATACTTCCCGGTAACAAGACGGGCTGGCCTATGTCCCGATACTGGGCAGGAATATCTGGATGGCCGGGTGGAAATGCTCTTGTCGCCCCCTTTCGATGGACAAAGACTTTCTTCAATCCCCCATCCACCTTGTGCTGCTCCACCTTCGCGATATTGTGACAAACATCGTACACTATCCTCATGTCCATCGAATCAGACGGTTTGGCGAAGATCTTCTCGAACGCCTGTCTTGCCCAATGAGTTATCATCTGCCTGTTCACCCATGCGAAGTTCGCTGCCGCAGCCATTGCGGGAAGATATTGTTCAGCCTCCGGACTGTTCGCTGGACAAGCTGCCAGTTCACGATCAGGTAGGTTGATGTTATACTTCCTAACCGCGTGCTCCATCACACGCAGATAGTCGCTGCAGATCTGATGACCGTAGCCTCGACTCCCAGTATGGATCAGGATAAGTATCTGGTCAGGCTTCGTGATGCCGAAACGATCCGCGACCGGCTTGTCAAAGATCTTGTCTGCTTTTTCTATCTCTACAAAATGATTGCCACTCCCGAGACTACCGAGCTGTGGCGCACCACGGGATTTGGCATTGTTAGAAACTTTGGAGGGATCAGCAGACTCTAGACATCCGCCCTCCTCTATTGTCTTTGGATCATCAGGCCAGCCGTATCCCTTGTCGACGGCCCATTCCACGCCGTCAGTGACAACCTTGTCAAGCTCCGATGTGGAGACCCGTATCTGGCCCTTGCTGCCGAGACCGGATGGGATCATATTGAATATCGTATCGACCAACTTGGGAAGGACCGGTCGAACTTCCTCTTCGGAAAGATTGGTTCGTATGAGACGCACGCCGCAATTGATGTCGTAACCGACACCCCCAGGACTGATCAGGCCCTCATCATAATCCGTGGCAGCCACCCCACCAATCGGGAAACCATATCCCTCATGTCCATCGGGCATTGTTATGCTGTACTTGTAAATACCGTCAAGGTGGGCGACATTGACGCATTGTTGGATCGTCATGTCTGTCTTCATCTTCGCGATCAAGTCATCGTCTGCATAGATCCGAGCAGGGACTTTCATCCCAGGATTGTAGCTTGTCGGGACTTCCCAAATATTTGGCGCGATCTTCTCCAATGGAATATGTGCGCTCGAACGGCCTGGATGCTGCTCTAGGGTTGTCATCTTGAGTATTGAACCTCCTATCGGGTGCTGGAACCTGGATGAGTAGACGCTACCTATAAGTCTCATTTGGAAGGAATCTACAGGTCCAACAAGAAACGCAGAAGGACTCGGTCCCTTTCCCTTTGGATCGCCATCTGGTGATAGGTTACACCCTTCACCTCGATCTTCCGACCATGTTTTTCAGGATCGTAGGGTTCGCCGTTGGCTGTGCCAGTGAGATTGAGGCTGTCCTTGCCCTGATTTATTACGTGGACGCCAAATTTGCCGAGCGCCTTCCCATCTATCTCGAACTTCAATAGCAAGGTTTCAAGGAAGTTGTAGAGGAGCTCCTTCTCATCATGTCCCTCAACTGTAATGTCTTCAGTATTCCGAGGTGTGATCTTATCGGTGTACAGCATCGTCTCGAAGAGGGCGATCCCGGCTTGGGCGAAAGCCCGCTCCATCGTTGGACCCCAGGCTTCAACGAAGGCATCTGTCATATGATCTAGGAAACGATATCCTTCCACTTGATCGCCCCTCAAACCTTGCAAAGTCAATCGTCCAAGAATTTGATCAGACGTTGGAACCGTTTATTAGGTCAATACAAAACGGGGCTTGCGACCTGAAGGCAACCAGGGGTAGTGCCGGGATAACTCCGAAACGGAGTCCCGTGGGCTGAGTGGATTAACCCCTGATTCATGGCATGTGTGGGTCTAGAAGCGCAGATCCCCTCTCTGTGGGGAGCGTTAGCCTTGAGAGCCTGTGGCCCTTATGGGCCGCGTGGGTTCGAATCCCACTCCCGGCGCCAATTCTCGTCGGATAGACATCCGTTCTCGGACTCGGTAGCGACTAACTAATGCTCTTCCTGAAATCTTTGATCAGAGCCGTGGGAGTCGGATCTACCCCGCGTAGGAATGCGAGATAGATTGAGACGTAATCGAGGAAGAAAATAGGACAGAGAAGAGCTCCAAGGCGAGACTTGCTCCTAATAAGAACATCTAACGCCTCAGTCTTAGTCGCTTCTTTGATAGTACTCCTGAACCCATCCATAATTTTGCTTTCAAAAGCAGATTCACCAGAGTCACGGATCAAAACAGGGGTTAGGTCGTTGGCCTCATGCCATGCCTCGATCTCATTATGTCCTGATTCTGGGAGTAGGTCGAATTTCGCAGGGATCTTACTATTCTCATTCAATTGATTCTTGAAACGGCGAGCGACACACCCCATGCGTTGCAACGCATACACAACAGGAAGATTATCCTTCAACGAGTAAGCGAACTGTTTGGCCTTGTTTCCGGACGAGTCGTTGGTAGAAGTGTAATGTCGACGCAATACTGAGACTTCTTTTGCCGCCTCGCCTACTGCAGGTAGTAGTCTACCTGTCAAACCTGCCTCCTTCAAAACAATCGAACAAGCCGAGACCATTTGATACAACGCAGATCGAGGGGATACGCTAGGGCGAATAGCGAGGAAAGGACGTTCATATCGCCTGCACAAGTCTATCAGGCGACCTCCTGTACTGATCGCAAAAGCGAGACAGTCACGCGACCTGGCCGCCTTATACAAACTGAGAGTCTCAGTTGTCTCACCCGAGTAGCTCAATGCCACCACAAGAGTGGTCTTATTTACGAATCTCGGAAGTCTGGCATCACGTACCACGACAGCGGGAATCTTCAACCGGTCAATGAGCCAGTCAATGATAACATCCGCAGCTATAGCGGAGCCCCCCACGCCACCAAAGACAATTTGCTCGATCTCCCGATCGATGGTTATTCTTTGTCG
>VBBH01000062.1 GCA_005888695.1 Candidatus Bathyarchaeota archaeon | reverse complement strand
TTTGGCTATTGTATAGATGCTCAGGAAAGCTTTTTCCAACCGGTTCAGGGGAGACAATCCCGTCGATCATCGTATGAGCAGAACCGGCCCTTCACTTGTGGACCAGCTTTTCGCATTGGATAATAGGATTCGCTATGTCGCAATTCTCGACCGAAACCAGAGGCTTAAAGAGTCAAGGATGAGGTCGAACGTTCCCAGTCTAACTCCTGAGGCCTATGATAGAAAGTTCATGAGCAGTGTTCCGCCTCTCGTACTCGATGCTCTCCAACAATTGGAGGCTCAGTGTGGACAGCTCGAGCAAATCTCGATACAATACCAGAGAGTGGACATGGTCTTCTTCTCATTTGACAATCAGATCGTGGTTCTGAGCCTGGAACCCGGTCCAATGGAGCCAATCTGGAGAAAACTGCGCGACACGCTCGGGTTGCCTGTACGCGGATAGCTCTAAGAAAAAAGTGAACTCATGCCAACACAACGCTTCAGCACCAGGAAGAGAGAGGCGTCTAAGAAGCATGTTGAGGAGTCAACAAGCAGCCACCTCGCCGAACTGGCCTCGGCTCACCAACCTTCAAGGAGGGAACAGACGCCGAGGATTGAGGATTATGTCGAGATCATTTATGAGCTGATCCGGGAAAGAGGATATGCAAAACCAGTCGACATCTCCAGTCACTTGCACGTGAAACCTCCGACGGTCACTAACATGCTCGAACGATTGGATCGGGACCAGTTGATCGTCCACCAGAAGTATGGAGGGATAATATTGACTGAGAGAGGCAGAGAGATGGCTGAGACACTTGGGCAAAGACATGCGCTCTTGGTGCAATTCCTACGATTGTTCGATGTGAAAGAGTTGAACGCTCAACGAGTGACAGAGGTTCTAGAGCATTATGTTGACTCGGAGACTTTGGAGGCATTGGGAAGGTTCGTCAAGTTTGCGGGGAGAAACATGGACTGGTGGAAACAGTTTAGGAAGCAGTAAAGACTCGAAAGGTTCGGAAAAAGAGTTACCTACCGACCGCCACTTCTGCAACTGTGCCCCGGCTTTTTCCTCTCAAACCATCCATCAACTTGATCGTTGATTGGACGGTTCGTATCTCCGGCTTCGAAAACCCAAGCCATCCAAATCTTAAACTAGGCTTCCAACCGCGAGAATCCACGACTCTTCATGACAACTCTGACTCTCGAGCCGAAGAAGATGCATGATCGAGTATTCGAATTACTAATGGCCCATCACAAATGGTTCGAAGCAAGCCTACCCCTAATCGCCAGCGAGAACATTCCAAGCATCGCCGTCCGGGAGGCCATCATTTCCGACTTTGGTAATCGATACGCAGAGGGATGGACTGGCGAGAGGGTCTACGCAGGCTGTAGATACATTGACCAGGTAGAACAAGTCTGCATTGACCTAGCAAAGGCGCTATTCAGAGTCGAGTTCGCAGACGTACGACCCATCTCAGGAGTCTGCGCAAACCTCGTCGCATACACTACATTCACGAATCCAGGCGATACAATGATGGCCCTAGCAATCCCCGCGGGCGGGCACATCAGCATGGGACGGAAGGAATTCGGCGGAACAGCTGGATCGGTTCGTGGATTGGACGTGGAGTATTTCCCGTTCGATGTGGACGAGATGAACATTGACGTCGACGCCACCGCGAAGAAAGTGAAGAAGCTGGTATCCGATGGGAAGAAGATGTCATTGGGTATGTTCGGAGGCAGCGTCCTCCCGTTCCCGCAACCGGTGAAGGAGCTCTCCGAAGTGTTCCACGATAATAATGCAAGTGTTTGCTATGATGCGGCTCACGTTGCCGGACTGGTCGCTGGTGGACAATTCCAAGACCCGATGAATGAAGGCGCAGACGCAATGACGGCGAGCACGCACAAGACACTTCCAGGTCCACAGGGCGGTTTGATCATCTCAAAGTCGGAACATGGCGAGAATATCAAGCGAGCCACTTTTCCAGGCAATACGAGTAACCATCATCTTCATCATCTCGCGGGGAAGGCGATCATGTTTGCGGAGATGATGGTATACGGTAAAGAGTATGCTTCGCAAATCGTGAAGAACAGCCGTGCCCTAGCAGACAAACTGAACGAGGATGGTTTGAAAGTTCTCGGGGAAAAGAAGGGATTCACAAAGTCTCACGTGATCATAGCTGACATTACAGACTACGGGGACGGTAAAACTCTAGAGAAAAAACTCGAAGACTCGAATATTATTCTCAACCGGAACCTATTACCGTATGACGTGAAGATGGGCCGACACTTCGAAGCGCCCGGCGGAATAAGATGCGGAGTCTCGGAGGTCACGAGGTTGGGAATGAAGGAGCCGCAGATGAGAGAGATCGCAGACCTCATAGCTAGGGTCGTGGTTAAGGGCGAACAAGGAGAAAGAATCCGTTCGGACGTTGGATCTTTGAAGAAGAATTTCAACAAGATACACTATGCATTCGGCTCAAGTAGAGAAGCCTACGAGTACATCAAGCTACAGTAGCTGTCGAGACAGTCTGAATTGTTATGCGTCTAGTGAGATTGAATTTCCTCTGAAGTGCTTCTGAGTCTACTTAAACGAGACCGAACCAAAGGGATTATGGCCCACCAAATCACAATGCCCGCAACTGCCGCTAAGCCTGCAGCCTGGGCAGCGCTAACAGAGCCAGAAATAGACCAGCCTAATCAAGAGTCGGACAAACCTCACGGTGTTTCGTCGGTCTTCACTGGACAAAGTCAGGTTGAATGCTATTCTTCCACTCAAAAGCCCACCGAACGTTTCTGAACGAAGATTGTGAGAATTCGGGTGAACCAATCTGCAGAGGTCGAGCCTGGAAGACGTCAATAGCGATGGTTGTAAACTGACAAGGACGTGAATTAACCCGACGTTAGGCTTTATAGCTCGGTAAGTACCTTTGAAGAAGCAATCAATAAACTGGGTGTCATGAAGATTGAGCACGAAACGTGAAAAGAGAAGACGGGATGAAGCGCCGATGCCCGCTGCCAGCGCAGGATTGCTCCGTTTCTTCGAAGAAGACACTCCAGGTGTCAAGATCAGTCCTTACCTAGTAGTCATCTCAGGCATGAGTCTTGTCGCAGTGGTACTCCTGCTCAGAGCTCTCTCTTTCGCAGGTATCATCAAGGTCTGAGCATTCACCGACTCTGCGGCCGTCCTGAGTGGGTTACATGACGTTTTAGCCCATCAATCATGTTGAGCATGGCCTGAACCCTTCAACACTAATCGATTTGCAAACGGGAGGTCAAAAGCTACGGTGGAAAAAACGGCCAAGAGCATAGCAGTTCATTCATTCAAAGGCGGGACAGGAAAGAGCACCATCACAGCAAACACCTCGGTTGCTCTGGCACTCGACGGTAAGCGGGTCTGTGTCATGGATATGGACCTGGAGGGACCAGGACTGCATGTTATCTTCAATATTGACCCAAGTGAGGTCAAGTATACTCTGAACGATGTACTCCGTGGCTCGGCGAGCCCAGAGATGGCAGCGATCTCGATGAACGACAGGCTCGGCATATCGAAGGGTGAAGTCTACTTCTGCCCTGCAAGTTCTAGAGTGGATGAGATGCTGAAAACTTTGAGGACTGGTTTCGAGGTGGACAGTTTCTCAAAAGCCATCGCGAGATTGAAGGATCACTTTAAGCTCGACTTTCTGATGATCGACACTCACCCAGGGATAGAGAATGATACATTACTCGCTATGGGAGTTTGCGATCATCTCCTGATCGTGTCGAGACTCGATCAGCAGGATATCTTCGGAACCGGCGTGATCATTGAGCTCGCACGGGTACTGGAGAAGCCCGCACATCTCGCGTTAAACATGGTTCCGAAAGGGATCCGGGATTCCCAGATTACACTTCTCGCGAAAAAGATAGCAGCGAACCTGAACACTGAACTGCTAGCTTGGCTTCCATTCTCGGACGATATTCTCGGTTCATTGAGCAAATCGGTTTTCGTTCTTTCGATGCCGAAGAATCCTATGTCTGAACGGTTCACAAAGGTCGCGAAAGCCTTCGAAGGGTTCGATCAAAAAAGGTGAAAGACGGATTGAGTGATTTTCTAAGTCGATACTCTTCCAATGGCCTGCGACGATTGATTAGCTCGCTGAACTCGATTAGGTTCAGGGATGAAGTGGGTGAGGTGGAATATTTCGGACAGAAGGTCGTGCTATTAAGGCGAGACGCGTTCTCGCTGATTCGGAAGGAGCTTTCACGTGTAGCCGGGACCGCATCAGGCGTGATCCTGGAAGTTGCTGGGAGGAGAGTCGGGACCGAAGAAGGAATCGTATTATCCTCAAAGGCAGAAGGTCTGGGACTCAATCGCCCTGAGGGTCTGCCCGATTTCATCCGGACAGCGGTCGAGGAGTCGAATATGGGGTTTGGGAAGATGCAGGTCAAGGAGCTGGAAATCTCTGTTGGCAAAGCGGTCGTGATTGTTCAGAATAGCTTTGAAGCTGAAGATGCTGGCGTATCCTTGAAACCCATTTGCAGATTCACCTCGGGCTATCTAGAGGGAATTTTCTGTCAACTTGTCGGGAAGAACATGCGATCCCAGGAGATCGAGTGCAAAGCGAAGGGAGACAATGATTGCAAGTTCATTCTCTCACTAGCAGCATCCTGAAATACCATCTCTGAAAAAGACTCGACTAGTACTGTTCAGTAATTGTTCTTTGTAGAAACGAAGGTACCAACTTCGTTTCCTTTCCTAGCGCTGCACTCAAGGCTCTCCTTATTCCGTCCACAAACCCGGTGAAGACGTAGACATGTTTTGGCTTGCAGTCCTTGATGTATGAGACTAATTGATCAAAGTCCGCATGACTGCTTAGTGGAAAGCCCGCATCTCCCCTCCAGTACGACATTGCCCAACCTGTGGCATAGGCCCGAGCAATTCTTCTATTCGCTAACTCTGCCGTGCTGCCGTTCTGGGATGGTGTGGTAAGATAGATGCAGGGCCCTTTCTGTAAGAGTTCTCTTCCCTCGTGAGATGTGGAGACTTTCCATTCGAGTGGCTGGCCCGATTTCGTGTATGCCCTGTTGACCCCGTCCAGTCTTGGACTGACAATAACCGGGATTCTAGTGTAGAGATTGAATAATCGCACAACTTCTTGAGCCTTCCCGGCAGCGTATACATGAAAGACAGGTAGGATTCCTTGGTTGATTGTGTATAATGCCCATTCGACCATCTCTGAGTAGACCTGTTCTCTTCTCGGGAACCTGTAGGTGGGGGAGCCGTATGTCGCCTCGATTACCAGCATGTCGCATTCTTGTGGCTCGGCTGCTTTGGTGGTCAGGGTGTCGATGCAGTTGATGTCGCCAGTGTAGAGAATTGTTGAGAGTG
>VBBH01000167.1 GCA_005888695.1 Candidatus Bathyarchaeota archaeon | reverse complement strand
GACAACCGCGGCAGCATAACTAATGTCAAAGTGTTGACGACCCCTGATGAGCCGTCAAGAGGGGTCTTAGATGTAATCGAACGATTTCTGCGGACCAGTCACTCGAATGCTGAGGATATTCGATTGGTAATTCATGCGACGACTCTCGCCTCGAACGCTCTATTGACCGATAAAATCCCAAAAGTTGCCCTCGTCACAACTAAGGGATTTCGTGACGTTCTAGAGATAGGGCGACAGAATAGACCTGAACTCTACAATCTACAGGTTGAAAGGCCTCGCCCTCTAGTTCCTAGACATCTGAGGTTCGAGATCGATGAACGCGTCAGTTATGATGGTGCGATCCTCAAGCACATCGACTCTGCTGATTCTCGTAAGATAGCGAAACGAGTCAGACGATCAGGTGCGCAGAGTGTCGCTGTATGTTTCCTACACTCATACGCCAACTCATCACATGAGAAGTCGTTCGGCAAGGTTCTCAGAAAGGAGTGCCCCAAGGCCTGGGTAACATTGTCCTCAGATCTACTGCCGGAGTTTCGTGAATACGAGCGCACAAGCACAACAGTAGTAAACGCTTGTCTGCAACCAATAATCTCCGACTATCTAGCGACACTTGCCGCCGGCCTCAGAGCGAAGAGGATCCAGGCATCAATTTACATGATGCAATCAAACGGTGGCACGATCTCCTACAAGCAGGCCATTGATCAACCGGCCCGAGTGATCGAGTCCGGACCAGTTGCAGGCGCAGTGGCGGCAAAATACTATGGACGTCTCAGCAGGGCCAGAGAGGTGATCTCGCTGGACGTCGGTGGGACAACCTCGAAAGCAGGTGTCTGGGTCGGAGACAGATTCGAGCTCACAACTGATTACGAGGTCGGGGGACGATTGCACGGAGTCCATCGTCTCGAAGGCTCTGGTTATCCGGTCCGTTTTCCTTTGGTGGATCTTGTAGAAGTGGGGACGGGCGGAGGAAGCATTGCGAAGGTTGACTCTGAAAGAATACTGCATGTTGGACCCGAAAGTGCGGGGGCGAGCCCTGGACCTGCATGTTACGGACTTGGCGGAGAGCAGCCCACGGTCACGGACGCGCATCTTATGCTTGGCCGACTAAATCCGGATTATCTCCTGAGTGGAGAACTGCGGATCCATCCGCAGCCTGCGCGGAAGGCGATCGACCGGAAGATAGGAAGGTCATTAGGAATGACTGTCGAAGAATCCGCGCTTGCGATCCTCAGAATTGCGATCGACAATATGTCTAGCGCTTTGAGGGCCGTGAGCGTAGAGAGAGGCAAGGAGCCTCGAGGGATGCTTTTGGTCGCGTTCGGCGGTGCGGGTCCTATGCACGCATGCGAGGTTGCACAGCAACTAGGAATCCTGAGGGTTCTGATTCCACGGAGTGCTGGCCTATTCTCAAGCCTCGGTCTTCTCTTGGCTGAGCCTATGAGAGACTACGTACAAACAATATTGGTAACGCTGGAAAGCGTCTCGGTCACTTCGCTTAACGAGTTGTTTGGTCGCTTGGAGGGTGAAGGTGCGAAGTCTCTTGCTGAACAAGGCGTTTCTGGAAGAATGATCCATTTTGAGCGCTTCCTTGATCTGAGATACTCGGGACAGGGATACGAACTATCAATTCCAATTCCAAGGAAGGCTCTCGATCGTCAACTGCTTTCTGGAACGGTGAAAATGTTTCACAAGGCCCACTTTTCACGCTACGGTTACTCCGACAATGAATCTCCGGTAGAGCTGGTGAACTTGAGGCTCAATTGTCGGGGCAAACAGGTTAATCCGACGTTCGAGCCTTTTGAAGTAAGCAAGAATTTGCCCGCGAAGATCTCGAGGCCTGTAGGTTTCATCGAGGGCCGGGCAAAAGAGTGCCCAGTCTACGACCGAGGGTCTCTAGGCGTGGGATTCATGGCGAGAGGCCCCGCAGTACTGGAGGACTACGATTCCACGCTGATCATTCCACCACGGTGTCGTTACATTGTAGACACTTATGGCTCTGTGATTGTTACCGTGACATGATGCCATAATCGGACGACCTGCTGGTGTAACGGACCTCGCATCCCCAGGGTTACAACATGACCATATGAGAATCCTCCATCGAACAATGGCATTCAAAAGGAGTATCGAAAATGCCAACCCAATCAAACAATCCCGACCCAATGGCCTCCTTCCGTCCGTTAATGCCATCGTTCATACGGTTGTTAGCCAGTGTCATCGTGCTAGTCGTTGTTGAGGGCGTCATCCTAGGATTCCAAGGAATCAACCAGCCAATATACAGCTCCACTGTCACGGTCGCCAACATCGCAGTACTGTTCATCGGGCTCATCGTAGCCCTTGTCGTCCTGAAGTTCGGAACACAATTCTCCAACGCATTCTCAGACGCGTACAAGAACTACCGAACATTCACTCCAGTGCTCGCCTGGGTGTTCCAGATCATAGGACTTTGGATCCTCTACACTGTCAGTGCCCCAGTCGCTGCCCCAGCTTTCACCTCAGCACCATACGCATATCCACTGATCTTCCTGTTGCTGGCTTTGTTCCCAACCATGAAAGTCGTAACAAGCGTTGTCCACTCGCTGGAAACGCCATCTACGAAGCACAGTAACGACTAGAACGGATCGGGCCAAGCCGCACAGAAAGAACGGTCGACAAAATCCAGTCTTTTTTTCTCTACTTACGAGCGGAGCTTATGGTACTCTTTGAATACGCCTTATTGAGGGTATCATATGTCGAAGAATGCTTACTTTGAAAGTTGATGTTAACGACCCGATCACTTTCGAGGTCCTGAAGAACGCGTTAGGAGCTATTGCCGACGAGATGGGAATTGTCCTTCGCCGGTCAAGTTATTCTCCGAACATCAAAGAGCGCAAGGATTTCTCGTGTGCTCTCTTCGACAGTGATGGCCGCCTCGTGGCTCAAGCCGAGCATATACCTGTGCACCTTGGAGCGATGCCACATTCTGTCAGAACATTACTTCGCGAATTCAAGGATGACATACACGAAGGCGATGTTTTCATACTAAACGATCCGTTTCATGGCGGGACGCACCTGCCTGACATAACGATTGCTCAGCCAATCTTCTACAATCATAAGCTTGTGGCCTTTGCTGTCAATCGTGCCCATCACTCGGACATCGGAGGCTCCACTCCGGGAAGCATGTCTCCATTATCGACAGACGTTCACCAAGAAGGTGTGCTAATTCCTCCGACAAAGCTCGTGGACCAAGGTAGGCTCAACAAGCCGTTCCTCACATTCTTATTGTCGAATGTTCGGACGCCGAAAGAGAGACTCGGAGACTTGCGTGCTCAGGAAGCCGCAAATACGGTCGGAATGAGACGTATGGTTGATCTTTGCCAGAAGTATGGGATCAAGACCATCACTCTATGTCTTGACAGACTACTAGAGTACTCTCGACGCCTCATGCTCAATGAAATTCGCAGGCTTCCTCGCGGCTCGTTCTCCGCTGTGGATTATTTGGACGATGACGGCTACGAAACACGCAACATACCAATCAAAGTCAAGCTGACCATAACCAATGCCGGACTGGACTTTGATTTCACAGGATCGTCAAAACAGGTCCATGGAGCCGTCAACGCTGTCTACAGCATCACTATGTCAGCCGCGTACTATGTCGTCAGATGCGTAACCGATCCCTCGATCCCAGCCAACGAGGGCTGCTTCAGACCGGTGACAGTGGTTGCGCCGAAAGGGACGATTGTAAACGCTCAACCTCCTTCAGCCGTAGCCGGTGGGAACGTTGAAACCTCACAGAGGATCGTTGATGTTGCTCTGAAAGCATTCTCGCAAGTCGCGCCGGAAAGAGTTTGTGCGGCGTGCCAAGGGACGATGAACAACCTCACGATTGGAGGCATTCATCCTAGGACAGGGCAATACTTCGCGTATTACGAGACGATTGCAGGCGGTTTCGGTGCTCGACAGAACAAGGACGGAATTGATGGCATACATAGCCACATGACAAACACAATGAACACCCCGATCGAAGCGCTCGAAGCGGCGTATCCATTCCGTGTAAGGAGTTACATGCTGGCCGAGGGAACGGGTGGGAATGGCAGGCTTAGAGGCGGCATGGGAGTGATCCGAGATATCGAGCTTTTGAACGACAATTCGATAGTGACTCTCTTCGGGGATCGCCAGACGAACAATCCGTGGGGGCTGAAGGGAGGTTTGGATGGACAAAGAGGACAATACAGACTTATTCGAGGAAACACGAAGCCCGCGACCCTAAGGTCGAAGTGTGTGGTCCGAACGAGATATGGCGATGTTGTTAGCATCCGAACACCTGGTGGAGGGGGTTATGGCAATCCAGGAAGGCCGAGTATGAAGTATCAAAATGGATGAGTTAGCCCACTTGCAGTGATAATCGGCAATAGATGGATTGACTTGGATAACCTAGCTAAATTAGTCCGATTGTACAATTCAATGGTCCCGTGTCAAGTGCTCGGACTTACACTGCCCTCATGCATATCTTTCTCATCCTTGCCGTGAGTTCTCTCGGGCTCGCCTTCTACTCTTTTCAGAAGGATCTCGGCGTCCAAGAAGCGGTCTCCGGCGGATCCAATGTAGTCGTAGACTACAAGACTGAGATAACGAGCTTCAACACGATGATCCTCAACCTCGACACTCAGATCTCTCAACTGCGGGCCATTAACTCAGACTCGCGACATTTGGAATCCCAAGTGGTTCAGGCTCAACTCGCGGCCCTGACACCGTCAGCTCAGACAGCTCAATTGGAAGGTGAGCATTTGCGATTGCAGGCAATGATCGGGCAATCACAAGATGCAAGCCTCGTAGGCTCATTTTTTTACGGGAACAATATGTCTTACTACTCAATACTTGATGGAGTTTACGTTAACACAGGTCTTACCGTTGCTCGCTTGACAAACGTAACTTTCAATTTTTACTCGCAGCCGAACGGGCAAGGTATGATACTTTGCTCAGTGACCTACCAACTCGGCACTGTTGCAACTCATGTAATCACAATTCTTGGCAGGATTATCTGTGGAACGGGGACGATGAACGTTGAATCTGTGACTTTTCAGTTCAAATGGTCTTAGGCCTTGATCGCAATCCGGAGTAGAATCAATGCTTCGACTAGTTTATTCTCCGTACATATGAGAGAACTAAGCGGTGCTTCGTTATGAAGATCTCACAGCCGGTTTCGCAGATGCAATATGGAGCAATCGTAGAATTCGTGAGGGACAATTACAACAGGAAGATAGTCGAGGTGGGCGTAGGCCAGAGGATGAATGTAGCTGAGAAAATTAAAGAGACAATGCCGACTACCGAGGTCCTCGTGACAGATACTCAAGAATCTGTGATCAGGTCCTACAATGGAAGCGGAGTACGAGCAATTATCGATGATGTATTCTCACCGAGCCTACACGTGTACCAAGGTGCCTCTCTCATCTACTCACTCAACCCGCCAATAGAAATTGTTCCTGCACTAGAAAAGCTTGCCAAGGAAATCGGAGCGGATCTGCTTGTCAAACCCATAGCCGACGAACAGGACATTTTCTATAACAGCAGCAAATGGAAACGGATCATCAAGCAAGGACTAGCCGTAGGCTGGCTACTTCCGAACGATCATCGATCAAGTTAAGCTGACAATATTTTCAACAAGCCCATGTAAGACACCTCTGGTATCTTCCTACCTATTCTTTGGTGTCGTGTGAACAGAAGGTAGGCCGAATTCATGAAACTGCCACTAGAAGGGATATTGTGGATGAACACCGTGAGGCTGTTATACCTGCCAACAAGTGCCCCTGTAACAAGGTTAACAATCCTTGGTCAGGACTCTCAAGACGGGTTTGAAGGGGACAAACATCAGCGAGAAGGACGCAGAAGAGATCATTGGTGGAGTCCAGGAGATGTACGATCGAATACCGGCACTTTTCCGGCCGATGCTTCCAAACCTTCCAGATGTGTTGAGAAGAATTCCTGCGAGCGCTCAAAAATACACTCTTCGAGAGATCATAGAACTCCTCGATTACGCCTACGAGAACGGTCTCCTCAAGAGGTAGTAGCCTCGACCGGCAGGTTCATCGGAGAAGACCCTTGAGCCATCCCTCCAAGGAGATAATCGGGACAGGAGGCCAAGAGCTTTCATCGAAGAAGATCGCGCTTCTCATCACTAGCAGTGTCGCCGCTTACAAGAGCCCGGACATTGCAAGGGAGTTGATGCGGCATGGAGCTGAGGTGTACGCTGTCGTAACGCCGGCCACTGAGAAGATGGTAGGTATCGAGCTTTTGGAATGGGCGACAGGCAACAAGGTAGTCAGTGAACTCACGGGGAAGCTAGAACATATCGAGCTAGCAGGCAACACTCCCGATAGAGTTGACCTAGTCCTCATCGCCCCTGCAACTGCGAACACGATCGGAAAAATAGCATGTGGAATCGATGACACTCCGGTTACAACCGTAGCAACTGTCGCGATCGGTTCAAAGATCCCAGTTATCATAGCCCCTGCTATGCACGAGCCAATGTATGATCATCCCATTGTTCGGGAGAACATAGAACGCCTCAAGGGCATCGGGGTATGGTTTGTCGAGCCCGAACTGTCAGAGGGTAAGGCGAAACTTGCTCCGATAGAAACGATTCTCAGAACTGTCATCGATCGATTGTCCGGACACAAACTGGATCTAGAAGGACGCAAGATACTCATCACTGCAGGTCCAACAGTAGAACACATCGACCCTGTCCGACTCATCACTAATAAGAGCTCAGGAAAGATGGGCATCGCGATTGCTGAGGAAGTCGCCTCAAGGGGGGCAGAGACAACCTTGATCCTAGGCCCAAGTCAAACGGATCCACCAAATGCGATCCGAACAGTGAGGATTGAAAGCACTGAGGAGATGCTTCAAGCCACGGTCAACGAGTTGAAGAAAGCGGATTATGACATGCTGTTCGCCGCCGCCGCTCCAAGTGATTACAGATTGAGCTCGCCATTCCCGTCGAAAGTGAAAACTAGACAGCACAATAAGCTTAACGTTGAACTACAGTCGACGCCAAAGATCATTGCAGAGGCACGACGGACAAGTCCGAAGACCCTTCTGATCGCTTTCAAGACGGAACACGGTGTCACTGACGAGGAATTGGTCGACCAAGCATTCACTGCGATCGGCGAGAAGAATGCTGATCTTGTTGCGGCGAATGATGTGAACCGGCATGGGGTAGGCTTTCAGGCAGACACGAACGAACTCTTTGTAGTGGATGGGGCCAAGAAGGTCGTACACATCCCTCTGGCCGACAAGCGAGAAGTCGCAAGGCAACTGGTTGATATCGCTGTCAAGAAGCTGAAACGGTAGCAGAATCCGAGGCTTTCATCGAGTGCCTAAGACAATTAATGCAGCCGGGGTACAATTGAGACCCAGCCGGGACTCTGTCAAGGATACTATCTTCGAAGCTTTGAGACTCGGCAAGAGCGCGGCTGAGAAAGAAGCGGATGTAATTTGTTTCCCTGAGCATTGGCTGCCAGAGAAGAACATTCCAGCGAAAATGGACCCACTGCCAGCACTCCAATCATTAGCGGAAGAGTACGGCGTTCTGATCGTCGGCGGCGCATTCTACGAACGGATTGACGGCCGGCTCTATCTCAGCAGCCCCCTGATAGGCAGGGATGGAGAATTGAAGGGCCGCCAGTTCAAAGTCCATCTGTTCCGCCGCGAGAAAAAAATCGCAAAACCGGGAAAATCACACAGAATGTTCCAGGTGAACGGATACAAGCTTGGAATCCTAGTGTGCTATGACATAGACTTTCCAGAATCTTCCCGGTCTCTTGCACTTCAAGGCGCTGATCTGCTATTCTGCCCCTCAAGAATAGTCAAGTACGGCATTGAGCCATGGCACCAATACGTTACAGTTAGATCACTGGAGAATAGAATTCCAATCGTTGCCCCCAACGTGTATTCTCCGCCATGGTTCCCAGGAGCTAGTGTAATTGTTGATCTACATGAAGACCCGAAGACAAAGATCTCCTACTCTCGCGTCAGCACATTACACAACGGACAAAGAACCGGCCTAGTTTTCCAGGATTTGGATCTAGCCTATCATAGACGGCTGAGAAGAGAGAGATTCTCCGACAGGCAACCGAGAGCGTACGGGAACCTATCGTAAGGAATCTGCCGACTTTGGCTATTCGTAAGGAAGATGTTCGAGCAATAATCTTCGATCTTGACCGGACCCTGATCAAATCCCACAGAGGCTTTGATAAGGCGCTGAGTGAGGTTGCCAACTTTCTTACACAATATTTCAAACGGCAAGGTCACATCATATCCCGAGCGAAAATCTATGCTACCTTACGTTCAATAGCGAAATTATTCGAGAGCCACGGTCTCTATAACCGGGACGAGTGGTGGATCATTCTCTTGCGAAAGCTGGGACTGTCCCACCTGAGCGGCAAATGGGTTCACGAGGTAACCCTGCTCTATTGGAGAGCGTACATTGCCGCAAGCCCTCCTTACCCCGATGCTGAGTACACTCTGCGAACTCTGAGAAAACGAGTTTACCGACTTGCACTAGTCACTGATACAGATGGGACACCCGGGATGAAGAGGAAGCGAGTCAGAGAACTTCCATTCTACGACCTGTTCGAGACAGTGGTGGTTGCAGGGGAAGACACACCCAAGATCAAGCCTAGCAAGATGCCTTTCACTCTCGTCGCCAGGAGATTGAGACTATCTCCTAAGAACTGCGTCTATGTCGGTGACAATCCCAAGGCTGATGTTAAAGGTGCCAAGGCCGTGCGAATGCAAACTATACTAGTGAAGCGGCGCAGGTCGAAAGCGGAGCGTCCCACGCTCGTCATAAAATCCCTAAGCCAACTTCTCAGAATATTCAAGGGCATAGACGGGTAGTATCCCCAGATACCAGAATCGTGCTTTTGCTTCTTCTGGGTTCGGCCCGGTTCAACCGATTGCCAGCTAACTGGCTTGCTTCAAGAAGACTACTTGGTCTGCGAATTGACCTAGTTTTAGTCGTATAACGTTCGCTAACTCGCCTTCTTGCTCATAACCGATAAACCTCCGGTCAAGTTCTAAAGCTACTTTAGCAGTAGTTCCGGTGCCAAGGAAAGGATCTAGAACTGTGTCTCCGATTATAGAGAACATTCTGATCAGTCTGTAGGGTATTTGTTCTGGGAACGCTGCGGTTCTTCGCTGGTATCCGTTCGTTGTCTGTCGGACTCCAGTCACACTCCAGACCTGTGAAAACCACTCGTCTCTTTCAGCCTTCGTGAATTTGCTCTTGTATCGGTCGGGGTCTTTTGGCGGAAACCTTCTCGGGTTGCCCTTTCGGAATATGAGTATGTATTCCATGTCCAGCGTGACATATGCGTTAGGCGGAAGGAAACCTGAGCCTAGGAACGCTCCCTTCCCCTTGTACGAGGGCTTGCTGGTTGGTTTCTTCCAAAGAATGTAGGGAAGTGTAAGAAAGTCTTCTCTCTCGAAAGCTTCGATGATACGAGAATGGTTGGGGAATACTCGGAAGACCCCGTCGACGGTCCTGGTCGCGTCTCCGATGTTGACGCAAGCGATTCCACCTCGCACAAGAACTCTTCCAACTTCCTTCCATACTCTACCTAGGTAATCGTGCATTTGTTCATAGGTCGTGGCGGAGGCAAGGCGAAAAGTCTCGTCCCAGATAGATATCATCGGATATGGTGGCGATGTAACGACCAAATGGACAGATTCGTCAGCCAGCTCAGTCATTCGGCGACTGTCGCCGATCACTACTTGAGAATCTGGCAATGTTATCGGCTGGTAAGAAGAGGAGAGATTTATCCTATGTATTCAGATTTGTTACTCTGATCCGCCCCGAAGCGTTCTCCGGCCGCGGCTTTTTTGAGCGCAATATCTACGTCGCCGGCTTGCTTCTCCAGTTCGGACATGTCTAGATCGAGTCCCAATTTCCTTGTCAGGACACGGAGTATGATGATTGCAGCTCGTGGGTCGACCATAAAGCCAGATGTTTCGCCTGAGAGGAATAGTCCCTTCATATTCCGGACTTTTGCCAGTCCCGGTATCAGTCCGTTCATCCATGTCACCGCACCACTATCGATGATTTTTACGTCGAGCTCCTTAAGCTCGTTAACGAGCGCTGCCTCGCTTGCAGCACCGTAGACGTTGGGCTTGTCGACCATACGTCCTGTGATGAATGCGCCTACAGTCACTATGAGGTTCACTCCGAATTTCTGGGCAAGGTCGATTACCGCCTCAGAAAGTCGAAAGGCTCCTTCAGGAAGTATCGGTTGAGCGTCACCAGTATAGAGGAGAAGATCTACCTG
>VBBH01000166.1 GCA_005888695.1 Candidatus Bathyarchaeota archaeon | reverse complement strand
CTGTAACGATCAGGCTCAAGGCCTGTGTCTCGCTTAGGCCTCGGGACATGAGGTAGAACAATTGGTCCTCATTGATCCTTCCAACCGATGCCTCATGTGTTATTGTGGCATCGTCCTCGTTGACTTCCATGTATGGATAGGTGTCCGTCCTGGATCTTTCGTCCATGAGTAGGGCGTCGCATCTCACGCTGGATTTTACTCCGACCGCGCCCTTTGCGACATGTACTAGTCCTCTGTAGGTGGTTCGTCCACCGTCTTTGCTGACTGATTTGGACGTGATTCTGGAGCTTGTGTATGGTGCGAGATGCACTACTTTTGCTCCAGTGTCTTGGTGTCGGGCGTTGCCGGCGAAGGCGACCGAGACGATTTCGGCCTTTGCTCTTGGACCGACTAGGTAGACGGATGGATACTTCATTGTTAATCGACTGCCGACGTTGGCGTCTATCCATTGGACAGTTGCGTCTTCGTATGCGTATGCTCTCTTTGTTACGAGGTTGTATACGTCTGAGGACCAGTTTTGAAGGGTTGTATAGCGGACTTTGGCGCCTTTCTTTGCGATTATTTCTACGACTGCGGAGTGCAGTGCCTCGGTGGAGTAGACTGGGGCGGTGCATCCTTCGATGTAGTTGACTTCGGCGTATGGTTCTGCGATTATGAGTGTCCTCTCGAATTGGCCCATGTTGGCGGCGTTGATTCTGAAGTAGGCTTGTAGTGGAAGTTCGACTTTGACGCCTTCTGGTATGTAGATGAAACTGCCGCCGCTCCAGACGGCGCTGTTCAACGCGGCTAGCTTGTTATCCTCTGGAGGAATGACTGTCCCGAAATGTTTCTTGAAGATTTCAGGGTGTAGTTTTAGTGCGGTGTCGGTGTCGCAGAAGATTACGCCCTTGTCTTCTAGATGTTTGAGGAGGCTGTGATAGACTACTTCTGACTCGTATTGGGCTCCGACGCCGGCGAGGAATTTCTTCTCCGCCTCAGGGATGCCTAATCGGTCGAAAGTCTTCTTGATCTTGTCCGGGACTTCTTCCCATGTCTTGCCGACACCTTCAGTCGTTTTGAGGTAATAGTAAATGTCCTGGAAGTCTATTTGGTTGAGGTCGCCGCCCCAGGTTGGCATGGCACGTTTCATGAAGTGTTCATAGGAGCGTATACGGAACTTTTTCATCCATTCCGGCTCAGCCTTTCTTTCGCTGATGTCTTCGACCGTTCTGCGGCTGAGTCCCTTCTCGGACTTGAATATGTAGGATTCTGGGTCTTTGAAGTCGTACTTTGAATAGTCAAGGTCGAGTAGACCTTTCTTGCTCATTGTCTGGTTTCTAGCTCCTTCGTGTATGATTTTATGACGTACGTTATAGCTAGGGGGAGAGCCTTTGTTTATATGGATTCCGTCACGCTATCCGCCTCTTGGACAGCTTCAGGACCGCTTAACCAGCTAGTGTATCCTTACGGAGTTAGTTGGCAGTCGGGTTCGTTTGCCGTATTTGTCGTCTAGGGCTTTGTCGAAATAGAACGAAGCAGTGGAGAGTTACCCATTTGCGCGCACGTTTCATTCTTTTCCAAGGGATGAGTCTCTAGACCAAGTTTTTTATCAAGACCTTCCCGGCCCGGTCTCATGGCTACTACAGTAACAACTTCGAAGAAGTACGCATTGCCAGATCTTCCGTACAAGTATAATGCACTTGAGCCGACGATATCGGAGAAGATCATGAATCTACATCATACGAAGCATCACCAGGCCTATGTCACCGGAGCAAACGGTGCACTTGATCGACTGGAAAAGTCTAGGAATGGACAGAATCCAGAGAACATCAAGGGCATACTTCGTGATTTGAGCTTCAACCTCAGCGGTCACAAGCTACACGCTGCATTCTGGCCGAACATGGCTCCACAAGGAAAAGGTGGAGGTAAGCCCGGTGGAAGGATCAGTGACCACATCAACAACGACTTTGGAAACTTCGACAACTTCAAGAAACAATTCAGCGATGCAGCGAAAAACGTTGAGGGCAGTGGATGGGCAGTCTTGACCTACGACAACGAAACCGACTCGCTATTGATCTACCAGGTTGAGAAACAGAATTTCATGCATCCCCCGAATTTGCCTTTGCTCTTGACGTTGGATGTCTGGGAACATAGCTACTATCTTGACTATCTCAATGACAGAGGAAAGTACGTTGACGCTTGGTGGAATGTTGCGAACTGGGACGACGTCGAGTCTCGATTCAGCAAGGCCACTAGACGGTAAGATCGCGGGCTAGAGCGTCCAAGTCAACATCCTCTTCTTTCTCTTTCTTTTTCTCCTTCGGCTTCTGCTTCACTGGTTGTTCTGTTCTTTTTGATAGTCTCACTTTGCTTGCAGCTGTTGGTTTTCCATGACCTGGACAGATGGTTACCGGGCCCAGATCTAGCAAACGGTGAACACTTGCTCCTGTCTGTGTCGGGCTCTCCATCAATGAGGGCTCGACGAGCTTGCCATGTCTACCTCGGAGGAGGTCGCCCACGATCGCTGTCTTCGTCTTGTTCAGGAAGAGGGTGATGGAGCCTTTGGTGTGCCCGGGGGTCCAAAGTATTGAGCCGTCTAGGCCGGTTCCTTCGAGAAGGGATTCGTCGTCAGAGGGCTTGTCCACATACATTGGCTTGTAATTGATGATCCTGAGAAGCTTAGCCATCCAGCTGGTGAAGCTCGAGATTCTCCTCATTATCCGTCCCTGGAGGCCCCAGGCGCGTGGCATGTGCGCGACCAGTGTACCGGCAATGTAGGGCTTCTCAAAAGGATGGGAAGCAACTATCGCCTTGGGAAAAGCGTGCTTGATCGCTGAGACGCTTCCGATATGATCCAAGTGTCTGTGAGTGATTAATACAAGCTTGACGCTTTCAGCAGTGCGGCCCAGCTGAGCGAGGGCCTTCATGATTCTCTTCTCGGTACCCGGTAATCCAGTGTCAACTAGGATGAGTCCTTTGGGTGCTTCCACTAGGTAGGTGTTCGCCATTCTGCCTGGGACTCTGGTGACTTCTTCGTTTACTCTTTCAAGCAATTATTTTGACATCCTCATCAACCACTCTCGACTCTAGGAGAAGCCGTTTCGTGTCCTCATGCAGTTCATCCCATTGCGATCGTAACGCTTCTTGCGAAAACCATCGGGCAATTGCTACATCAGAGCCTGCCTTCAACTGACCTCTAATCACGTGCGCAGTATGGTCAATGTAAACGACGTGCAACTCGGTCTTACCGGCCTTTTTGACAATCCGGTCGAACACTACCGGTTTGCCAGTCAGTTCTATCTCTAGACCTGTTTCTTCCCGGACTTCTCTCTTCGTCCCTTCTTCTAGAGTTTCACCGTGTTGGAGCTTTCCGCCGGGGCAGATCCATTTCCCAAACCAGAATCCGCCTCTCTTTGCTTCTACATGCTTGACAAGGAGGACTCTGTTAGTCTCGTCGAGCACTACTGCTCCAACAGCGACCATGGTATCTTCGTCTGTCCCTTTCTTCTCTGCCGGCATGTCCGAGACTAACTCGGCTCAAGGAGGCTTCAGATTTAAGAGTGGAGGAACCCGGTCGAAACATCTATTGTTATAGGGATGCGCTGTTTTCTGCTTGCTTGGACGGGTGTTAGTTCTTTCCCAAGATAGTTTTCAAGCCCTACACAGAACTGATCATCCATGAACTAGTCCGTTACAAGCTCGAGGATCTAGTGAACCTCAATGCGTTAGGCGTTCCCGCGGGAGGCATGGGAAAGCCATTGTATTGGGCTGCGGGGCTTGTGATGGTCACTTACTCATTACCATCAACAGAGGCTGTTGTAGCGGATCAGCTTCAGGGTCGCGCTCACTGGGCACATGTCGCCTATGCCCCTATGACACGATACGAGTCCTATGTTATGATCAAAGAGAGCAACGTAAAGATTCCGATCATCAATGCGTCCACTAACCCGATCTTTAACGCGGCCGCGGCTTGGATAAAGAAGGAGACGGGGATGAAACCTAGACCTGCTTCTGTATCGAATGCTGGGTCGTAGATATGGAATCGGTTTCCTTCTCCAACCGATCCACCATCACTAGAACTTCATCAAGAGTTGCCGGTTCCAGTCCAGGCTTCGAGACATATGCTGCGGCTGTGGCGTTAGCGAAGAGTAGACGTTCCTTGTGGCTCAGACCGATGCCCTGTGCATAGACGTCTCCTGCGTTCCAGGCGTCTCCTGCGCCTGTGACTTTTCTAGGTTCTATCTTGAGACAGGGGAAACGTTCTCGTTGAC
>VBBH01000165.1 GCA_005888695.1 Candidatus Bathyarchaeota archaeon | reverse complement strand
ATTATGTAGTCTAGGAAGAAGTCTGGCATTACCGTCGCTTTGAACGCTGGCTTGGACGATACGAGTTTCTTCCGTAGAGACATCGCTGTAACCTGGCTTATCGTAGTTGTAATGGGACTCCTATTAGTTGATTAAGGTCGAGACCCTCTTATCGAGGGTTTAGAGAACGGGACCCTGAGATATCAACAGGTTGAGCAATGAATTGAGCGAGCCCCAACTACAATCACTAACTCGGCCAAGCACCCGATTCGAGCTGGGGATATTATTCCGGAGAATGGCTGGGGTTGCTAAGATGAGGAGAGAAGCTTTCATTGATCTGAAACAGGACAATAGTAGAATCACGAACCTTGAAGCTATCGCAGTAGTGGCTATAGCGGGACTGAGTCTAGGACTTGGAGAAGCATTCGTCTTTCCGTTGAATACTTTCCTCACGATCGCTCAAGTGGTCACGAGCATCGCGCTAGCATTGCTTGTTACTGCGTCATGGTCTGGATTGGTCTATTTGATAGGGACGAGAATATTCAAGGGTTCAACTGATTTTCCCGGAATGGCCCGGCCCATTTTCTTTTCAGTGACGCCAGGATTTTTGTTCGTGTTGAGTTCAATTGCTGAGGTCAGGCAGTTTATCTCCCCGATAATTGCCGGATGGATTATCATTATCAACGTGTTTGCGCTGAAGCATTCTATGGGATTCAGCAATCAGAAGAGTTTGGTGACAGTGACCGTCGGCGCATGGATAATGATCTTCGCACTAGGAACTCTAGGACTACTCTCTAGTTGATCCTGTCTATCCAGTTCTTCGCGTCACTGCGCATCATATAGTGCCTACCGCGATGAGCCGATCTTCACCAGGCAGCATTATCCTCAGATTCGCCGATAGAGAACAACACACCATCAATCGGTTAGCTCTGAGCCCAGAGTCGATTATTCGCTGGGGCGCATGGTCCAGAGATGGAAAAGAGGCTGTACTTGTCGGGAGCAATGGACAGATGACAAGGTACCATGACGATCAATTCAATGACCTGACATCCCAAACTAATGAACATCTTCGCTGCGCCTCATACAATCCAGATGACTCTGCGATTCTTGCCGTCGGGAACAAGGGGACGATCATCCTGATGGACAAAGTAGGCAGAGCGCGAAAGTTAGACTCGAAGACGGCTAGCAATTTGAGGCGTGCGAGCTGGTCGCCGGATGGTTCCTATGCAATCATTGTTGGAAACGACGGTGCCGCTTTGGTATGGGACGGATTATCATTCGTGGAGGTTAACGGAGCTCTCAACAACCTCCGATCGATAACCTGGGACCAAGAAGGGTCCGCGTACGTTTCCGGAAACTACTTCGGTCCCTCCATGACCCCATCGCCTACACTTTACAAGTTAGACTATGAAGCGAAACTTTTGCAATCCGTTGCTATTACGGAGAAGACCGATATCATCAGCATCGACTTCGGACCTGAGCAACAATTGCTTGCTGTTGGGTATGATCTTGTGTGGCAGGAGCCACGCGCATACAAATGGAATGGCCAGGCCCTCGAATCCGTAAGGGTGGACGAGGCGGGCGTCTATCCCACTTCTGTCGCTTGGCAGCCTGGGAACAGATTTGCCTTGGTAGGGACAGGTACTCCTAAACCATCGGGACAGGGCGGTGGAATGGTGTTGGGTTATACGGTCGAGGATGGTATCAAGGGGAGGTTGTTTGAGGATCAGGAGCAAAGGATCGTTTGTGTCGCCTGGAGGCCGCAGGGTGATTATGCGTTGATTATTGGAAACCGCTACGCCAGGACGTTTTCCACATAGATCAGGACACAAAACCCGCTCAAACATCGCTCATCGATTTCGGGAATCGCGTTTGTGAAAAACTCATGGCTCCTCGGGGAACTATCCAAGGAAAGAATTGATGGGTGTATTTTCCAGCGAGGACTCCGGGATCTTGATCGGCAAGCACCTTTACATCGCTCGGCGAGCCTCTGAAGATACTTAGGCCGCGCAGTTCCCTGTCGGACGTTCCCA
>VBBH01000164.1 GCA_005888695.1 Candidatus Bathyarchaeota archaeon | reverse complement strand
GAGACGACCCATTCATGAACTTAGCGATCGAAGAAGCGATACCAAGGACAGTTGGTTTAGGAAAGGCACCAAATACCGTCCGGTTCTGGCACAACTCAAACACCATAGTCCTTGGATGCTTCCAATCCGCAAACTTGGAAGTCAACCTCGAGGCCTGTGAGGAGCTGGGGACCGACATTGTCAGGAGGTTCACCGGCGGAGGCGCAGTCTACCACGATAGTGGGAATCTGAACTATGCAATCTCTTTGAAGCGAGGTCATCCTCTGATTCCAACGAACGACTTGCAATTAGCCTTCCAAAGGCTTTCAGAGGGAACTGTGCAAGGTCTCCGCAGTCTGGGCGTTAATGCGGAGTTCCAACCTATCAACGATATCCATGTTAACGGACTCAAGGTATCAGGCGCAGCAGGCA
>VBBH01000163.1 GCA_005888695.1 Candidatus Bathyarchaeota archaeon | reverse complement strand
ACAAGCAGCCAAGACGAACGCGGAATTGATCGTCTTTTGTGGTGTGCATTTCATGGCCGAAACTGCCTCAATAGTATCCCCAGAGAAGAAAGTGCTCATCCCTGACTTGGGTGCTGGTTGTTCATTAGCAGCCACCATTGACGCGGACAAGCTTCGAAGCTGGAAGTCTCAGCACCCTGGAGCTGTAGTCATTTCTTACATCAATACAACCGCAGACGTGAAAGCTGAGAGCGATTACATTTGCACATCGACCAATGCTGTGAAAGTGGTCAACTCCGTCCCGGCGGGACGGGAGATACTATTCCTGCCAGACCTCTTCCTGGGGGCTTATGTCCAAGAGAAAACTGGCAGAAAAATGGAGATCTGGCCAGGAGAGTGTCATGTCCATGCAGGGATAACTCCGGATGTTGTGAATGAAAAATGGAACGCCAATCCTGACGCCGAGTTCCTGATTCATCCAGAGTGCGGATGTGTCACCCAGTACATGTACTTCGACGCAAAAGGTGATTTTGACAGGGAGAGAACACACATCTACTCAACAGAGGGAATGATCCGATACGCGGCCCAATCGCCGGCCAACAAGTTTCTCGTTGCAACAGAGACGGGAATACTGCATCGGATGAAGAAACAGAATCCCGACAAGACCTTCCTTCCAGTCAAGGATGACGCTGTCTGTCAATACATGAAAACGATCACATTGGAGAAAGTCTACAGGTCGTTAAGGGACGGCGTATTCGAGGTAAGGGTTCCCACCGAGACTGCTGACAAGGCAAGAATTGCAATCCAAAGAATGCTCGAACTAGCCTAAAGGGTCCTGCCCTAAGGTAGCCTACGTCTTCGCGGCTGGCTGGAGTTCGAAGCTCACGTCTATGCTTCGGGCGGAGTGCGTTATGTTGCCTACAGAAATAATGTCGATGCCAGTCTTCAGGTAGTTCGCGATATTTTCTTTCGCTATTCCGCCTGATGCTTCTAGGATGACGCGATCACGCAGTTGTTTGGTTTTCAACAGCTTGATAGTTTCAAGGATCCTGTCGGGTTGCATATTGTCAAGCAGGACGATCTCGGCTCCGGCCTTTGCGGCTTCAAGAGCTTGATTGGGACTTGTAGCTTCCACCTCTATCTTCTTCGTAAAACTGATCGTAGACCTTGCACGTTTCACAGCCTTCTCTATGGACCCAGCAATGACCAAATGATTGTCTTTGATGAGGACCATGTCGTCCAGTCTCAACCGATGAGTATCCCCGCCCCCCAGTTCGACTGCTCTCTTCTCGAAGTAACGCAGCCCGGGCAATGTCTTTCTCGTGCAAGCAATTCTTACATGTCCATCCGATTTCTCTGCAAGTTGTACGAGTTCTTGGGTCGCAGTGGCGACTCCAGACATATGTGAAAGCAGATTCAGCAACACCCGTTCGACCATGAGCAGGTTATGCGCCGGACCGCTTGTGTAGAGTATCCGAGTTCCCGGTTTGACAATCTCGCCGTCCCGGACGGTCCGAGTTGTCTTGCAACCGACGATTTGGAATAATGCTCTCGCCTCTCGAATACCTGCTATGACACAGGGTTCCTTGCAGACGACATATCCTGTGGCTTGAATTCCATGCTCGACTAGGGCGTCAGTTGTTATATCTCCGTACCCGATGTCTTCTGCGAGAAAGCTTCGAAGAATGCTCTCGACTGTTGATTCCAAGAGGAAAGCTCAGTGTCTCTTGGCCGGTCTCGGTATATAGTGACAATTGCCCTCTCCGAGGGGGAGCTCTCGTCTCATCAATGATGAACACTTCCTCCCCCACAGTCCAAAAAAACCAAATCCCCTGGAAGTCCCCTGGGAAATGCCTTGAAAACAGCTAGACCCTCATGAAAATGTCAATTCTGCAGTCCCTCACTACTGAAAACTACGGGATTCTTATCGAGAACAATGTCAAACCACGACTAGAAAACTAGCCACCTCTAGAAAAAAGGGACAAAGATCAGCAATCGTCCCAAGACACAAAACAATGATTCTAGAAAAAAAGAGTCCTCTTGTAGACCACGCACTACCAGAAAACTCTCGACACTCCTCCCGAACGGTTTTACCATTGAAACAGGTAGAAGCAAGAAGACATGCTACTCGTTGGAACTTCTCACAACAGGCGTGGCGATCCACTCCTATTGTTGAGATTGTTGAAACTTCAGGTTAGGGATCGGGGAATTGAGAGGTTGGGTGTTGTCTGGAGCGTCCCATCGGGTAATTTGACCCCTGATCATGATGAACTGGCTGAAGAAGAGTTGCGAATTCAGGAAACCCTTCGCCGCTGTGTCAGACTCGTACACAATTCCAACCTGTCATGGGACGCCAAATCCTTCTTGGGCAGATGCTTTCGATCATTCCAATACGAGTTCATGGTCGCACTCAATTTGATGAGGAACAATGAACGTTTGAAGATCGTTCTAGTGGACGATCCACAGGCAAGGGATGCCCGCTACAAAGAGATAGGGAACCCGGAAACGTTTCTAGAAACAATAGGAAAACTTCCGAACTCAGAACAGAGTGAAGTGCTAAGAACAAAGTACGAAGCCTACAGAACAGCTTATGATGATTCCAATGTCTACGAGCGAATGATACTTCATCCCGACTCCGCACTGCTAGAAATTTCACCAGATATGTCGAGGCATACCGATCAGAGGGAAGAGTACATGGCTTTAGCAGTTCAAAACTCTCGGCCCGACGTTGTCATCGGGAGACTCATTCATGGTCTGCACGAGTATCCCCCAGAATTGAGGGCTTCTGGATTAGTTCCAGAGGTAAGCCTTGGCCGGCGAATCGGATTATCAGGTAATAATATCCTGAAGCTCTCTGATGCGGTTAGCCTAGTCGGGCCATTGCCGGCAAGAGACTAGACTGTCTTCCAGCGCTCCTTCCTAACTCTCTCAATGATATGATCGATTATGGTCTTCAACGGCGTTCCCGGACCATAATTCCCTGTTATCCCTTGCTTCTCCAATAATGGTTTGTCCTCGTCGGGGATTATGCCTCCGCCGACCAAGAGTATGTCGTTGCCACCCTTTTCTCTCACCAATTTCGCGACTTTCGGGAAGGCCGTCATGTGAGCGCCGTTGAGGAGACTCATTGCTACGACATCAACATCTTCGTCAATTGCCATCTGGGCTACTTGTTCTGGTGTGGCGAGAAAACCGGTGTAAATGACTTCCATGCCTGCATCCCTGAACGCTCTGCATAACACAAGTGCGCCACGATCGTGTCCATCTAATCCAGGCTTGGCGACAAGGATACGGATCTTTTTCTCCCGAGCAGTTGAGATTTCTCGGCGCCTCTGCTTAGACATGGAATCCCTGTTCCTTCGCGGTTATGGAATAATCTGCTAATAAGTGCTCGCTGAAACTGTCTCGGAGAAATCGGACGCAATGAGAGAGACTTAACGCTCAATCCTAGACGACGACTCACTCACCTTCGCGGAGAAAGTCATGAGCGTCCGAGCCGCCGAAGGCGGCAAACATAACGTGCTCCATCCAGGTGACATCGTTGTTTTGCCTGTCGATCTTGCTATGGCGCAGGACAGTACAGGTCCCCTTGCGATTAAGGTCATTCGAGAGATGGGGATCAAGAAGCTATGGGATCCATCCCGCATCCATCTCGTGATCGACCACACATATCCAGCCGCTGACGAGAAAGTCGCCAACCTCCATAATCTGATCCGTGAATTCGTTCGAGAGATGGGATGTAGGCTAGTGGAAGGAAGCATTTCTCATCAACATCTCCTAGAATCACATGTAGTGCCCGGCATGATATTGTTCGGTGCCGATTCGCACACGTGCCAGGGCGGCGCCGTGGGCGCCTTCGCCACCGGTGTCGGCAGTTCTGACATGGCAGCCATATGGGCAACAGGCAAGATCTGGGCAAAGGTCCCAGAATCAGTCAACGTCAATCTAACCGGTAAGCTTGGGAAAGGAGTCTTCGCCAGAGACATCGTCTCGCATTTCATTGGCATGGTTGGCGAGGACGGAGGGAATTATCGGTCGATAGAATGGAAGGGACCAGCGGTAAAGACATTGAGCATATCCTCTAGAGCATGTATCAGCAATAATTCCATGGAATGCGGCTGCAAACTCTCGGTCTTTGAAGTGGACGAAGCTACGCGGGATTATTTCAAGAAGGTGAATCGAAAACCATTGATGGAGGTTCATGCTGGACCAAAAGCCAACTATGTCAAGGAGTACACGATCGACCTTGACGAGCTACAACCTCAGGTAGCTGAACCCGGGCACGTGGACCAGGTGAAGACGGTGGATGAGTTGGAGGGTCAACATGTCGACCAGGCGTTCATCGGCTCCTCAACAAATGGAAGAATAGAAGATCTCGTGGTCAGCGCGCAGATCTTGAAGGGGCATCATGTCAAGCCTGGAACCCGTTGCATAGTGACTCCTGCATCGAGGCTGGTCTTCGAGGAAGCGATAACGACAGGCCTGGCGGAAACCTTTCTCGAAGCAGGAGCAGTATTCACCAATGCCACCTGTGGAGCCTGTGTAGGAACACATTTGGGGGTATTGGGCGAGAACGAGATTTGCATATCCTCTTCACCTAGGAACTATGTTGGTCGAATGGGAGCCTCGTCGGCACAGATCTATCTGGCCTCACCTGCTACCGCAGCTGCGTCAGCAATAGAGGGGAAGATAACTGATCCGAGGAAGTACTTGTGAGCAATACGACAACTAGGTTACCACGGCTACTGCGGGGTCGTGCATGGGTCTGGCCTGATGATGTGAACACGGACATCATTATTCCATTCCGGTTCAAGGCCCGGACAAATGATCCTGTGGAGATGGCCAAGTATGCA
>VBBH01000162.1 GCA_005888695.1 Candidatus Bathyarchaeota archaeon | reverse complement strand
CGAACATTCTCATACTATGGCTCTTCCTCATCATCCTCTAGCTCTCAACCATCACTAACAGAAGCATTCCGTTGACAGAAACATACCAAACGAGTCCTCTGGGAGACTATCGCATTGACTGTACAATAGCTTTGACTAAAATACACTCCCCTCCATGAGCCATCGGAATCAGAAAAAACAGGGAGAAAAAGGAACAAACAAGATTTGATACCATTAGTACCACTAAGTAGACGGCAACTCGGACTCGCAGCAATCGTTGTCGCAGCCATCGCAGCAATCTCAACACCATTCCTGTACCATCCACCCGCACAGACCCAAGCCACTATACCACCACCCACAACGCCAGGAACTAACGGAAACAACGGGGATACGAACAATAACCCTGGAAGCCATAGCGCCGACACATCGACGAGCGGTAAGCATTCAGGCAAAGACACGGATTCCGACAGTACTGGAACTGGTGACTCGGATACCGACAGAGACTCCGGTTCAAGCTCGACACATGCTCACCAACATGACAACGATCAAAGCGGCTCTGCAGACTCTCACTCGCACAAAGTCCACACTGACACGGATGACTCGGGAGATCCAACCAGCTCAAGCGTACAATCCAGCCAAGTCCACGGACATCATCATGGACAGGGCGAGGATCAGGACCATGACCATGACGATCGTGGGTCCTGAATTATCCGACCAAACACAATAGATCTTTACCGGTCTAACATTGTGCCCATCGCAACAACCACGCTAGCTAGTCAGGCAAACAACAAATTTCCCATTTGTATTTTTTTCTTTTAATGTAAGGTTTAGAAGCCGCCCGCGTCGGCTCCATCTTCATAGAGGTACCGTATGAAAAATGCCTAACCAAGGAGAGAAAGCACCATCATTCAGTCTTCCAGACACTGAGCGAAAACAGAGAAGCCTACAAGAACTACTCAGTCCTAAGGGCGCAACAATACTCGCCTTCTACCCCGGCGCATTTACAGGCGTCTGCACCAAAGAAATGTGCACCTTCCGAGACAGTCTAACCCAACTAGGCAATATCAACGCGAAAGTTGTCGGTATAAGCGTGAACGATCCATTCTCGAACAAGGCCTTTGCTGAAAAGAACAGCATCAACTTCCCGCTGCTTAGCGATTACAATCGAGACGTGGTCAAGCAATACAACATAGCACTGAACGATTTTGCAGGATTGAAAGGATACACTGCGGCAAAGAGAAGCGTCTTCATCCTAGACTCACGAGGCAATGTCATCTACAGATGGGTCAGCGACGATCCGGGTAAAGAGCCGAACTATGATGAGGTTCGCAAAGCAGCCGAGAAAACCTCACCGGTCCAAACAGCAGCACACTAAGAGCCAATCAAGCATTTCTCGACTTTCCACATCCTCTTTTTCTTTCTACTTCAGAAGTTTCAGGGCCAGCGACACGTTTTCTCCGGTTTCATCATGTCGGAGATAGACGTAGGTTTGAGGTGCTTCTTTGGATAATTTTGAAATTTTCTTTGACCAGTCAACGATTGTCTTCTCATCATAGTGATCCTTTCTCAGTCGAAAGTAGGCGAGTCCACCAGTCAGCTGAAATACTGGTTCCATATCCTCACTCTCTGCAATGCAAAATCCTGCACCATACTTGTTGAGTAGTTTGTAGGTCTCGTCTGTCATCCATGAGCCGTGGCGAAACTCGAAAACACGCTCCTGTATTGTTGAAGTGTCACTGAGGAAATTCTCCAGTCTTTTTAGATCTAGTCGAAGATATGGTGGCAACTGAAAAAGCAATGGTCCCCTCTTTCCAGCCAGAAGATTGACAGTCTGGTCAAGCCTCTGACTAGCTTCAGCCGCAGGCTTCCCCTCGAGCTTCAGAATATGCGTAATCTGGCGAGGAGCCTTGAAGGCGAACTTGAAATCTTCACCGGTCTTCGATGACCATGACTTGATCATTGCTGGACCGGGAGATGCGTAGAAGGAGCTGTTGATCTCGACACTGTTTAGCTGTTTTGAATAGTAGGAGAGAAAATCTTCACTCTTCAAATCGGTCGGGTAGAATTTTCCTTTCCAGCTGGGATAGCTGAATCCGGAAGTCCCTACAAACATCGTTTTCGACAATACCGTTCAGGGGAGCTCGTGAATAGTACCCAGAAAAAGCTTCTAATTATGGTCACAACCTGTCTGGATAGGGACGAATTGATACCGGAAACCAGTACAGTTGGACTTCCAATCGGAAGCACAGCAATCGACTTTCAACTCAAAGGAGTAGACGGCAAGAACTACAGTCTCAAGAGTTTCGGCGACAAGAAGGCTGTCGTTGTTGTGTTCAGCTGCAACCACTGCCCCTATGCACAGGCCTACGAGAAGAGACTGGTCGATATTCAGCATGATTACCAGTCGAAAGGCATCACGCTAGTCGCGATCAACAGCAATGACGACGTGAACTATCCGGAAGACAGTTTTGAAAATATGATCAGGAGGGCGAAGGAGAGAGGGTTCAACTTCCCATATGTTCGGGATGAGACTCAGGACATTGCCAAGGCCTATGGAGCCATCTGCACGCCACATACCTTTGTCTTCGGCAAGACCAGGACTCTACAATACAAGGGCAGGATCGATGATAATTGGAAAGAACCGTCGGCTGTGAAGACTCGGGATCTCAGAAATGCGTTGGACGCAATTCTGGCTGGTCGATCGCCCGAGGTTAGCGAGACCCGTCCTTTCGGCTGCTCGATAAAGTGGAAACAATAACACGACCGATACCGATCAATTATCTTCAGATAGCGAGAACCTGGCCCGTCGCCGGACAATAACAAATCTGCCGCGCCATGTGGCGGGTGCTGTTCAGTTTTAATAGTACACTAGCATCCTTTGAAGGAGAAGGAAGAGAATGGGAAAGCGAAAAGTCCTCAGCGAAGCAAACCTGAGCGAAATGATAACGCCAGGCCCAGGACAAATGTTCGGCATAGTCAAGAATCTACTTGGTTACGATCGAGTCTTGGTCGAATGCGCTGATGGAGTAGAAAGAGTCTGTCGGATCAGGGGAAAGATGAAACGGCGTGTATGGATAAAAATGGGCGACACCGTTTTGGTTGCTCCATGGGACTTCCAGACATCGCGTGGAGACATTCTCTTCAGATATACACAAGGTCAAGTTGAAAACCTCAGACGATCCGGACAATTGAAAGTCTAGATCTCCCAAGGAAGAGAAGAGGTTGATGTGGCTCAAGGCCATAGGCGAAGATCGAATCGCCGACATACCGATTCTCAAGCTGCACATCACGAGCAGCCTCGTCAAGAATCCAGTTTTGCAGATTCTCTTCGACATTTCCCGTGAGCCTCCTGGCCAAGGAAACTGTATGCTCACAACTTTCATGGCCAGACTCGGCCGAAGAAGCTTCCTCATGTTCCTACACATCCCAGTCGGGGGCTGCCAAGACCCCTCAATATCTGCATGCGCGGGCGGCAAATTCAGCGTGCTCAGATTCCGAAGACATGCAATAGCCTAGAGAAAATCTGATTTATACATCTCAATAGATTGCTGTAGACGGAACCATGCCCGCCATCCCATGGAAACTACTTCCGAGAACGGACATCCCGAAATACGACTCGATTCCCATGTACATGTACACGGAGAAGGATGGTCTCAACAGAGTCACTGTACTAAAGGAAACTTCCAAAGAGATTTACCTTGTGGCGGGAAGATATGCCACATCTGGACCCGAGGGCAGATTCTACAACCCATTGACCGATGAGGAAAGGGCTGAGATCGAGAGGATGCTTCGGGGATCGAGAAAAGAGGCAGCGATCAACTTCCTCTAGAGAACTAGGCAGCAAGCAAACCATTTTACACCAACGCCTCCAGAGATGTCCTGCTATGGCAGCACTAGACGAACTAGCACATCTTCTCGGAGAGAAGGGGAGAAGAATCCTCGTAGCCGAGAACCCAGTAGACCTCAAGGCTCTCGGGGGGAAGAACTCGATATTCGTACTACAATTACCCGAAGGATCCCTTGCCGCAGGCGGACGAGCAGGGGGTTTCGGGGTTAGAAAGATCGAGAAGCTCTATGCTTTCCATTACGAGGACGGCGCTTGCAGGAAACTGTTCGAAGTGGATAATCCAGAAAAACTCGAAAACTTCGAACTACCCTACCATGCGGCGGGCACCCCAATCATAATGCCTGACGGCTCAGAGCGAATAATATCTGGCGTAATAGACCCAGAGTTCGTCGCTGGCTACAAGCAAATAGTCTAGACAACTAATCCCTAGGCTGCGCCAAGTATCAGGTAGACGGTAGAAGCCGTCGATTGTCGAGTAAGGCGCTTGTCCAAGGCTTCTCGTTCACTAGGTTCTAGGTCGCGGGACGCATAGACCTCCAATGTTGCCGAGTCCTTCTCTGCAATCCCCGCGAGATGACTTTCCAAATATGCCATCGCAACATCAAATTGCTCATCAGGTACATCGTTCAGCTCAATGCTCGCGATAGTGGTTGGCTGTGCTCTCTCCTTGACCATTGCGTAGAGTTCCTCGACATTAGGAATCTCCAACTTGACCAGTCGATGATTGAAGCTCTTTAGAAGAAAGGGCATTGTCCAAAGTTTCTGTCCCGCCCAATATTGACGGTGCTGGTCCCGTGAGAGACCGGTGCCAACATCGAGATACTCGATCACAAGATTAGTATTTTCCATATACTCTGAACGAGTCTTCTTTTCTTGAAAGATGTATTTTGCAACGCCTGTAATTTTCGAGGGCTCGCTCTTTTCGTCAGTGATTGCAGTAGGCTTGGGTTGGATTATGTACCGACTTTTTGGTTCCGACAGCCCAGCAGATTCCAAGTATTGCCTGGCGAGATTGGCGTTCTTCTCGAAGAGACGTGGATCTGCGAATAGTCTCTTGAACCATAAGCTGACTCTGTAGACGCCGATCTCGACAGTCACCTTGGACTCATCCTATCGAGATAGTAGAATGATCCGATATGAGGCTAACCAATTCAACAAGCTCCCTCTTTGCGCTCTCGAGAGTTGCGGGATAGAGGCGTCTCGGTAAGCTAGTATTGACTGGGTTAGTAAGTGGCGTTAGTCTCTTTAGGCACGCTCAACACTCAACGTGGATATTGGCGTTATTTACTTTGGAGGAGAAAGAGCGGACGATCAAGACTGCCGTGATAGAGAGTTATTCTTCTCTTGCGAAAGAGACTGAGCTTGCGGGCTGTTGTGATTCTTCGAAGACGGACAAGCTCTTGAGATATGACTACTCTGCTGAAGAACTGGCCTCTCTCCCAGAATCAGTCGTTGCAATGTCAGACGGCTGCGGCAATCCAACCGGGCTTGGCATGATCAGGGAAGGCGATGTTGTCCTCGACCTAGGTTCCGGTGGAGGCATAGATGTCTTGTTGGCGAGCAAGAAAGTTGGCAAGACAGGGAGAGTTATC
>VBBH01000161.1 GCA_005888695.1 Candidatus Bathyarchaeota archaeon | reverse complement strand
TGCAAAGGATACATTCAGAATCGTTAAACTTTTTCCAGTCCAGATCGAGAATCGGTACTTGCATCGGACATGCGTCCTGACATTCCTTACAATCGGCGCACTTAACCGGGTCCCTGTGCATGCCCAGCAAGCTATTCTTTTGAAACACCGCCATTATCGCTCCGACTGGACAGACATACCTACACCAGAAGCGCGGGACCTGCCAAGCTGCGAAAAAGAACCCAACTAGGATGATAATGTTCACCCATGTCAGGACAGGCACACTTGAGAGATAGGATTGAGGATTCGTCGCCTTGGCTAACCCGGCAATCATGGCTGGTAATGTGCCGAAGAGTGTTCCCTCAGGCGTGATGGCCACAAAAAGGCCGGGTGCAAAATCGCCCAGACCGGTCCTGTACTCGTTTCCTGACCCATAGTACAACGCGAGTGACAATGAACCGCTAAGGATGAAGGCCAAGAAAACGAGGACGTACTTTAGTCGGACCCAATAGTTCTGGGTTCTCCTCTGAACTTGCGTGACTCTTCCCTTGATACCGGTTACAACGTCCTGAATGAATCCAACCGGACATATCCAGCCGCACATGAACCGTCCAAGGACCGCCCCCACGACCAGGAATATCCCAATAGGCAACCATGGAAAGATGGGTTGCGATAGGAGAAGAGTTGTGGCATCAAATGCCCCTGTGTACGCACCAGGGGCCTTTATGCTCGCTAGAACGGGAAGGACGATCCAACCTCTGTTTGCAACAAAGGACGGGACCAACCGAGTCAATGCTAATCCAGCGAAAAGAAGGAAAAACGCGAGTTGGACTACGGTTCTGATAGGCCAGTAATAGATGCGAGCCTTTCGACCTCGCAGTCTTCCTCGAAATCTAGTCAAAAACCCGGGAGACGACTGTTTCGCCTCAACTGTACTCTCTGTTTCTTGTGCTACCTTCAATCTCTCCTTGTTTACCGATAATCTATGGGAACAGAGGAACGAATTTGACTACAAGGTCCTTGATCGTGTTCCATTGCTCGGCGTACACCCCGATCATCATGGTGGCGAGGCCTAGGACCAATATTATTGACGAGATTACCCTGTTCACTTACGATCTCTAATCTCCTAGCTTTCTTGTTTATCGAATTTTTAGTTGGACGTTTGGCTTGCTTTATCTGTTTGTTGTCGAACTTCCGAGTTTCTTGCTGCGGTTGTTTTTCGCATCAGAAGAAGGGTTTTATAGACTTTCATCAAGGCTTCGAAATAGTCTTCGGTAGCTTGTATGTCTACCACCGAGAAGAAGCCTCAGCCTAATCCAGGGCAAACCATTCCCCCTTCTCCGCCTGCCAGCTCGCAAGTTCCTCCATCCGCTCCTCCCGCATCTCGCGGACCCATCATATCACGCAGAATGTTCCTTCAAGCCGCAGTAGGAGGCTCAGCAGTACTCGTTGCCGCGTCGCTCGCCACATCCGGTGGCATCCTAGGGCCGTTGATTCCACCGGCAAAAGGACCCGCAACGATCGCGAATATCTACGATGCTGAACTTGATCCTGCGAAGGCAACGAACTTCGTCGAAGGCCCGTTGGGACGGATGCCGTACAAATTCTTCTACTGGCCCTACGATCCATCCGTTAGCCCATATTATAGGAATGTCTTGGCTCGGGTCCCCGACTCTTTACCAACAACAGATGGGTCAGTTCAGACAAGTAACGGGAAATATGTTGCGTACAACACTACATGTGTTCATCTACAATGCTTAGTTAATCCCGGCTATGCCGATAGCCAGTACCGACTGCAGTGTCCATGTCACGGAAGTCAGTACGAGATAACAGACGCTGTGCCTCAACGTGGCCCAGCGTTTGATTTGAACCTTGGAAGACTTCCAAGGATTAGGCTGACGGTTGATAATAACGGAAATATTATTGCAGAACCTTGGGATCCGTCTGACAATTTAGAGGGTGTGCCAGGAATTGGCCTCCACTAGTCGTGCCACGAGGAAACGGGTCTTAGACCCGATCATCGCCCTGCTGCGATGGGCATGGTACAGACTAGAAAGGACAGTTCTCCTTGCTTTCAAGATCGTCTTCCCTTCTAGGTTCATTAGTCCCCTGGGTTTTCTCGGGATGCTCACCTTCGTCGTCTTCGTACTCCTTGGCATCAGCGGAGCGGTCCTCATGTTTCACTATACTCCGAATTTCGGTGACTGCTCACCCAGTGCGACAGCGACAAGTTGCAATCAAGCCTTTCAAAGCGTTCAATCGATCAATGACCAGGTAAACTGGGGATTGATGATGCGGAATATTCACTATCACGCATCGAATGCGATGGTTCTTCTTGCGGTTATGCACATGTTCTACCAGTTCTTTTCGGGACGTTACAAGCTCAGATACGAAATGCTTTGGATAACAGGAGTAATCCTGGGCGTCGTTACTGTCGTTGAGGCCTACACAGGGTATGACCTGATCCTCAACATTAGAGGACAGTTGGCCATCAACATCGGGAGAACATTGACCCTGCTAAGTCCGCCGCGTCAGATACTAGGAACCTTTTTGGCACAGGTGATTTTCGGCTTTTCGTTTAACGATATAGTACTCAGGTTCTATGCACTTCACGTCTTCATCATACCAATAGTAATGCTTGCGCTAATGGGCGTACATTTGCCCAAGAATCTCGTCCTCGACATTCCAGTATCATCTGCCATAATCGGGATCATCTTCGTGATGGGAGGCCTCTTCCCCGTCGAGCTCGGCGTCCAATACGACCCACGGTTAAGAACCGAGATCACATTTCCAGAATGGTACTTTACAAGCCTCTACGCCTTCATCAGGGTCAAGGGCTTGGATCCCTTCATCGCGGGAGCAATAGTCCCGGCCATATTCGTTGTCATCTTCCTCGTTGTTCCACTCCTCGATCGTGGCAAGAGAATTGCTATGATCGATCGTCCCTTCTGGATCGCCCTCGGTGTGGCGTCGCTTGGGCAGATGGCGATAGTAACTGTCTGGGGATTCCGAGCAGACAATCCTCTCCTACCTTTGAGCAACCCCAACCAGCTTGTGATCGACTCCTCGTTATTCTTCGCATCCTTGATTGTCGCAACCGCCCTTGCCTACGGTTTTGTCTATGCATTCGTCCGATGGCGGAAGGCCAAGATCGATGCATTGAGAGCGGCGCGAAAACCCTTGCCATTCCGAAAACTTCCACCTTACATTTTCTCAAAGAGCGAGGTGTACGCTCTAATCGGTGGGCTGCTACTCCTCCAAGTATTCCTAGACGTGTCGATATTCCAGGCAGTACTCAGTGGATTGAAGAACTATGCCCTATTCGAGATCGGACTCGTCCTAGTTGCGTTTGCCGCAACGTTTCATATATACCGGGTTTCTGTCCAATCGAAGCTCGTCTAGGATAACCATGTCCACACCAACCAATCCTCAAACACCCAGTCCCAAGAAGCATATGCCTGCCGTTGGGATTATTGGCCTTGTCCTAATTGCTGCCGCCCTCGGCTCCGTTTACTACACGCAATTTGTCGTCTCTCACAGTACGGCATGCTTAGTCGTACCCGAACATCGGCTCTACATTATGCAGGCAATTATTCATGAACGCGGAGGGTTTCAGGTACAAGCCGTTTACAAACTCAACTCAACCGCAGCTCCCCTACCTCCGTTCAGCAACGTAACGGGCCCCAAAATCACCGGTCGAAATGCAACTCAACTAGCGCCTCTCCCTGATCCCTCCTTGGTTTTTGGCAGCGTCGGCGATACGATAACACTCTACATCCACCCTGTAAGCACTAACGAAAGCACGGTCCAGCTTCCAGGTCTACAAGGCCATGGATACGATATCGACAGCAAGTCCTTCATCTCGATTACAAACAGCACTATTCCAAAAAGCAACCTCATCAACTTCGGTAATTGGTACACCGTGTCATTTCAGATAGTAGGCCAGGGAACAACGAAATATCGTTGTACACAGACCTGCAGCAATGAACATCCGCAAATGAACGGTGACCTCAGAGCGGGCTGTGGCGGATAGATTGTGCAACTCCAGCAATACGAAGTTGTAATCCAGAGTGTTGCTCAACGGGCGAGAAACTACTACGAACTAACAAAGCCCAAAATCGTCTCTTTACTAGTGTTCACCGCGCTCTCATCCACTTTCGTTGCCACGAGAGTTCTTCGCCTCCCGTTCTCTCCGGTTCAATGGATCTTGGCCGGGATCGCGATTACTGCGGGATGTGCGGGATGCGATGTTCTTACTAGTTACATTGACCGTGACATTGACGCAGTTATGCTACGCACACGTCACCGTCCACTACCCTCTGGTCGAATCACTGCAAGAAACGGGCTAGTCTTTGGATTAACCTTAGTTACGATGTCGCTGTTGCTTTCAGCAATATTCAACGTTCTCTCGTTTGTGTGGATGGGCCTGGGCGTTATTGACAATGTTGTTGTCTACAGTATGCTCTTGAAGAGAAGAACCTGGCTTAACATCCTGCTCGGGGGCTTCAGCGGCGGATTACCCGTCATGTTCGGGTGGTCAGCGGTCACACCAGGACCGTGGGGCAGCTACAGTTTGCTGGCTGTTGTAATGGCCGGGCTTGTATTTCTCTGGATTCCCGTCCACATCTGGTTCCTCGCCGTATCCTATAGAACCGATTATGAGAGAGTCGGAGTGCCGATGCTGCCAGTCGTAATAGGGAAAGAATCAGCGTT
>VBBH01000160.1 GCA_005888695.1 Candidatus Bathyarchaeota archaeon | reverse complement strand
TGATAGTCGACGCGGCCCTACACTGATCCTATCTAGGCGAGCAAGTGGAAGATCTTGTCCATGTTGCTGGGCATCTGACACATTATCACGTCCGAAATCCGCTCCGTTCCAATCAGTCGGAGCATCAGATGGAACATAAACCCGTGGCCCATAAACCGGTCCGAGACCACCCGCATTATCCGACTGTTCTCCATCTCCGTGCCCATCTGT
>VBBH01000159.1 GCA_005888695.1 Candidatus Bathyarchaeota archaeon | reverse complement strand
GATGACAGAGTGCGTGTCTGCCGTGCTTATGAGCGTGTATGTTAGCGGTCCCGCCGCAGTGAGGATGATTGTGTTGTAGACACCCCGTATTGGGTATTATTATGGTGGTGAATGGTTGTGGACTGGTCGGGGTCGATGATGTATTCGATGACGGTGCGGCAGTTGTTTCATTGTCGGGGCTTGCGGATTGGCCAAAGTCTGGACCAGGGTTTCTGCAATTTGTTGAAGATGGATCAGTCGAAGGGGTAACTGTGGGAGGGTTGGGAGAGATTTCGTGGTGTTGGAACGAGGGCTTCTGGGCTTGGTGTGTGGGATCATCGTAAGCGGGTCCCGGTGAGCCCGGTGCGTGGACAAGTCCGGCGATGACTCCGGCGCTGGCTATGCTGGCGAGGATGATGATTGGAATGATCTTGTGTGGAAGGGTCACTGGGCCGGCGCCTCTTGAGGTAGAAGAATGAGGCTCGAGTGTTGTGAGAAGCTCTTATCGTAACTCCAGAGTGGAGTGTGAGAGTAACAGAGCCATACAATCATGCGATTTTCCTCCGCAATATATCGATCGGCATGATTTCTCGACGGCAACAAAAAGCGCGAGCAGTGAAAGTAATCGTCTATTTTCCAAAAGTATTCTAGGAATCGTCTAGTCCACGAAATCTTCCATGAGTAAAAATTTGCATTCTAGACTGGTACCCTCCCCCCCTCCCGTGTTCAGTTTTCACGAGGGAAAGATCAGATTTTGATGGAAAATGGGCTGTTTTGCTAGGAAAAACGATCAGTTTGGCAATAGTCCCAAGAGTGAAAGTATTCGGTTCCAGTCGGTATGAGCGCTCAAAGGCACAGGTCGAGGGTGGTTCTCACTTTAAGGAACAGTATCACCACTGTCGAATTGCCAGCGTCCGACGACGGTCAAGGGACAAGAATCACCCATATGAGAGCCCTGGTCAGGTCTAATTGTGGCTTAACTCTGGCAATAACCTAAATCATCTACTTTCTGACGTTTGGGTTGAAATTATCTAGGAGATTGAACGGAATGCGTGATTCGAGATTTCGCCTTGGTCGAGGCTTGAGGTTTGGTCGTGTTGCAGTAATTTCGATGATCCTGATGCTTACTATAATTCCCGTCCTTGCGAGGGTCTCGACAGATAGCGTGGTTGCTGCAAAGACGAAGCCTCCGCCTCCTCCACCTTCAACCGGAACAGCCTGGGCTAGGGCGTACAGTATCCCATACAGTTACTCGGGGGCCGAAAGCGTTGCTCAGACATCCAGTGGTGGTTATCTCGTTGGAGCACTGTGCACCGCAGCTGCGGTTACCGCTCCCAACTGCAACACACTCTCACGCCCAACTGCAACGGTCATGAGGGTCGACTCAAGCGGAAACATCCAGTCGCAGACTCAATACGACTACAAGAATTATCCGTACTCTACGGCATTGGACCTCATCAGACCAACTCTGGACGGAGGCGCCATCTTCGCGGGCAATGCTCAATCTGGCTGTCCCGCAACCGGACAGACCAGCTGTGCTGCGATCGTCAAAGTGGATTCGAACGGGAATGTTCAATGGGCAAACGACCTGCAATTCTCCACCAGCTCCACCTCCAGTCCCCTCACATGGCCTTTCGACCTCCAACAGACCACCGATGGAGGATTCGTCATAGCAGGCTATGCCTTCGCCCCAGCGTCGAGCTACAGCGCGTTCGTCGTGAAACTCAGCTCAACCGGGCAGATACAATGGCAGAACCTGTTCACGGACAAGAACAGCCAGTACTCTGCAGCCTACGCGGTGCGGCAGACGCCAGACGGAGGATACGTGGTTCTCGGCGAGTTATACTACTACACTTCTAGTACCACCACTACTACTCAGATGCTCGTCTTCAAACTCGACTCAACCGGCACACTAGTCTGGCAGCACGCCTACACCATCGGAACAGACAGCTATGCTGAAACCTTAGGGCTGACATCTGACGGTGGCTTCATCCTCGGCGGGCTGGTATCCACAAGCACTGCAACATCATACAGCAGCAGTGTCCTACTTCTCAAGCTGGACTCAACTGGGAACCCGCAATTTGCCAAGACATATCTTCCATCCGGCAGCATCAGCGACCTAACAATCACGGGCGCACAACAAACCACTGATGGAGGATACGCATTCGCGGGGTACTACTTCCAAAACACAATCTACGACGAGAGAGCATGGTTGGTCAAGACGGACTCCGCCGGCAACGTGCAGTGGGACAAGATCTACGGCGCGGACGTTCAGTATTCTGATAGAAAATTCCTGTCTTTCCAGCAGACGAGCGACGGTGGATTCATCGCCGCGGGGTACTACTCATCCCTCTGGCTTGTGAAAACCGACTCCAACGGGAACATCCCAAACTGCAGCGATGTTAAGACCGCATCAGACACCAGCAGCTCAGCCTCGGTGAAGGTCTCGAACTCAGACATAGCAGCAGTCAAGGACAGCATCTCCTACCTGGCCGACACACTCGTGGTCTCTACAGGACCCTTCACAGCTACAAAGGAATGCTAGAAACCCCTAGTTCGATCGTCCACTCAACGTTCTCCCATAATACCATGGAAGGACACTACATGGTCTAGGTCTATGTGGGTAGTTTTTTTCTTCTTGCGAGAGTAGACGGTTACGCCGAGGAGGGTGACGGCGATGACGAGCCCAACCAGTCCGTACAGTAGGGTTGGCAGTTGAGAGGAGTTCGATGTTCTTGGCTAGAGATTCGCCCCACAGTTGGAGCAGACTGCGCTTGAGGGGTCATTTTTTCGGCCGCAGTATTGACAGTAGAATGATTCTTGGATGGACTCGAGTGCTTTGACGGATGGTCCCTGATTCGTCCCTAGGTTCATGAGAACATTTCCCGATTTTGGGTCTAGGACCTTGACGGTGAACATCTCGACGTTGCTCTTGAACATCGGGACCTCGGATATTTGCAGGAATTGAGAGATGGTCCTTCCTTTGAATATGGATCTAGAGATCTGCCTGACGATCTTGCCCTTATTGGTCTCGACCAGTCTGAAATTGGTGAGATAGTATTTCGTTCCACCACGCGTGACAGTCTTGTAGAAGACGACGAGTCCCGATAGCGTTAGCACAAGGCCGATTCCTATGGTGGGGATCACCAATGAGAAGATCCCGAGGCCTAGCCAGAGTAGGCCGAAGAGAAGTGTGAATATTCCGGCGACGGGTCCGCCTCGTTTTGACCAGTCGTTCTGTCGAACCCAGACTATTTCTTCGTGGGATTGTAATCCTTGAGGCGGTCTAAACGGAGATGATCCTGTTTGTAATCTTGGTCATCTCACTACTGTAAAGGTGAACTGGTTGTTGCGTGAGGTAATGATCGTTATTGTGTAAGAGTATCCAGTTGTAAATTGGAATGGGGTTCCAGTCAATGAGCAACTTGTCCCGCATTGTGGAGGACTGGTGCCAGTGCCGATGGTGAGGTCGAAAACTCCCAGATTATTGACGGCGATGGCGGCTGGATGATTGTATCCTGTGTCGTTAGCCCAGTTAGAACGGAAGTACTGGTTGCCACTAGAATCTTTGACGTAATAATTCGTAAGCGAGACTGTGGCCGTGCCGGTATTCCTGAGGTACAGTGTGACGTTATAGTTGGAGCTGAACGCCGAGTTTTCCAGGTTAAGTGCTTCTCGTCCTGTATTGGTGGGTGGTGGCGGGTTGGATGGGGGAATGATTTTCGGAACTATGATGTGGGGATTCCCCAGTGTTACCATCGTTAGTGATTCTTGCTTTTGGCAGGTGTACGAGAAGGGTAGGAGTGCCGGTGGTGCATCCCCGACTAGGAACACGTTCTCTACTAGTCCGGATGATGGGATCTTGTCATTAGAAGGACAGGTGTTTGCTGGGATAACGAGGTACGTTTTCTCATAGTTAACATATACTGGAATGGAGAAGTTACCCTGGATAGTGTTGTTTTGGTAATTGAATCCAGGAGGACTTACTATTCCATATGGACCCCAGAGTCCATAGAAATGAGTCTGAGGAAACGACGCAATAATCACTAAGATCAGGGTTGTTGTGCCGGGAACATACCAGACACCGTAGACTGCGGCGTTGAGGGCGATCTGCTGATATTGGAACGGAGCCTTCTGGGCTTGGTACGTGGGACTAACGTAGGGCAAACCTGGCGAACTTGGTGCGTAGACAAGTCCTGCAACGACTCCAGCGCTCGCGATGCTGGCGATAATAATGATTGGAATAATCTTGTGTGGAAGAATCACTTGGGCAAGCCCTCTTGGGATAAGAGAACAGGGCAGCGTGGTCAGAAACCCTTATCGTAACTCCAAAGAAGACCGTGCAGGTAACAAAGTCCCACATCGTGTAGTAGTTTCCCTTTGCAAAATATCGATTTTTGTATAACTCAGATACCGGAGGTGTTAAAGCCTGTCCGCATGTCCCCACAAGAACAGGGTTTCTTCGGTACAGCCCAGATTTTTGGGGCTCGGCAACATTGTGACCTGAAGCGCCGAGGAGGGGCGCGATGACAAAAAGTACCCAAGCAGATGGGAGATGAGAAAAGAATCGTGAAAAAGATCAATGCTCTGCTGATAATTCCACTTGCTCTACTGCTTCTTCCAGGAGCCTACGCAACACGTCCAAGTTCCGGTAGCGGAACTTTCACCGCGACTAATGGAGCTCCTACCGCTAGGTCGGCTGGTGGTAACATGATTATTACTCATAGTGTCATGTTTACCATTACCGGCGCGATAGCTGGAACTTGTAAAGGGCAGGAGCGAGACGTTGTCCATGCGGACGGTACATTGGAATTCCATGGAATGTGCACTTTCACTGGCAGCGCAGGAGAAAAGTCAGGTACAACCATTGACCTGTATAATGGTAGAGGCACTATGGCTTCGTTTGCGGGCCGGTTTGTTGTGGGCCATGGCACTGGAGGCTTGGAAGGATTCCATGGGGTAGGAACATTCAAGGCGTCGGCCAACGGAGAGGGCGGAAACACAGGGACCTATACATTGCAGTGGCACATCGACCACTAGAACCGCAGAGGCCTAGCCGGACGGTTAGGCCTTCCAACCCCTGTTTTTCAATTCAAGAACTGCACATGAGAAAGAGAGTCGTTTGAAGGTCGCTTCGTCTTTCGGTCATTATTCTCTACAGTCTAGCCGGTATCATCGGGAGGTCAAAAGAAACGAGAGGGGGAAGGTGATGGGTTCGGTTATGGGAGGGTTA
>VBBH01000158.1 GCA_005888695.1 Candidatus Bathyarchaeota archaeon | reverse complement strand
GTGGCTCCGTACTCGAAGGACGTTACTCTACCGGCTGCCACGCTGACAAATATTCCAAAGACGGATATCACCTTCGTCGCCGGCACTGCGGGATTCTTCGTGTACCATTGTAAGTTCCATCCTCCAACCATGACTGGATCGTTGCAAGTAGTCGGTTAGGACCCGTAGACGGCCCGATGGTCGGGGCCGATATGTGGCCTAGTAATTCAAGCTCTGCCAAACGGGGGCCTTCCCAACATGCTCTGAACATTTGGGTTCACCCTGGATGTCGGACCTCGATGCTTAAGTAGTACCTTGAGTAGACTGTACTACACGGCTGACAGTGTTGGAAACAACAGTTACTCGGAAAGGTCAAGTCACCATTCCCGTTCAGTTGAGGAAAAAGTACGGAATACGAGAAGGAATGAAGGTAGACGTTACTGAGTCGGACACTGGGGGCGTCATAGTACTCAAGCCTGTGCCCAGCGTGAAAGATTGGGCAGGGGCCGACACTGGGAAGTATTCCTACCCCGAAGCGGTTGAGAAACTTGACAGGCTTAGACGAAAATGGCGCTAGTCGCCTGCCTGGATACCCGATTCTACTTCGCCCATGCTCAGAAGCATGAACAGCACTGGACGAACAGGATCTTCGACCAAGCAAGTCTCTCTGGATCGCGAATAGTTTCTTCCACAATTACGATCACTGAACTATTGTCCGTTATGGCTCGGGATGTTGGAGTCGAAACAGTACGGCACCGCATCTACAGTGCCAAAACGGCAGGGGTACAGTTCATCCCTCTCTTGGAAGAGATATCTGTGAAAGCCGGGGATCTAGGACTAAGGAATCCGGATGTTCCCATAGCCGACATGATCATTGCTGCTACAGCGCTGAGCATCACGGGTGGAAGAGTTTACACCGACGATCCTCATTTTACGAGTATACCAGGAGTCCTAACATTCTGGCGCAAGTGAGCAACGGTAATCTCTGTTTCTGGCGTAGCCATTAGCCGCGATGCTCAAGCCATGAGATTTTGGTAATCGGAAGTCTTTTCTAAACTTCCCCTCAGACCGGACAGTCATGCCTCACTATGTGGCGTTGCTGAATTGGACGGAACAGGGCATCCGGAGCGTTAAGGAGACTGTTAAGCGTGCAGAGAATGCGAAGGCCATGGCACGAAAGCTAGGTGGAAAACTTGACATCTGGTACACCATGGGCAAACACGACATCGTAAGCCTCGTTGAAATGCCGAGTGACGAGGCCTACAACAAATTCGCAGTCTGGCTAGGGAGCCAGGGAAACGTACGGACAACGAGCCTCAAGGCCTGGCCTCAGGAAGAAATGTCCAAGATAATAGACGGACTGCCGTAAGCCGCTCCTAGACAAGCAACCGGTAGACAGGAAGAACGTCTCTTAGCGAAGCCGCAGGGCGTTAGCATAGAATGAGCTAACTCCCGTTGCTTTCGGAGCTCTTCAAATCTTTTAGCAGGGATTCTATGGCATTGGCGTTAACTCCCATCGATCCCTTGTCAAAGCCGGCTGCTCTCGCAATGTCCACTCGTGAAACTTGTAGGTCTAGGTCTCTAACTGCCCTGAGCATCACGCCCGCGGCTCTACCCCTATAACTCATCATAGGGTCAAGACCTCTCTCGACCGCTGCATCGAGATAGTCATAGGAAAGCTGGATCAGTTCCTCTTTTTCATTGTCGGTTACTAATTCTTGTTTGGCGAAGCTCTCCGCCATGCTTTCCATCTGTCTTTTTGTGAGCCGTAAAACAAGTTCAGGAAAGGGTATGATGCTGTCCTGGACCCCGAATGATCTGATCATGCGTTCTTCGGCATCAACAAGCTTTTCTCTGCTCACAAACATTTTAGACTCAAATTCAGGATCAGTTCTCAGATCTCCCGTAACTTTTGCGGCGATAGATATTGATGCGAGCAGGAAGATCTTGAGATTCTTGCGACTCGAGTTATACGCGCCGATCGGCCGGGTCTTAAAGTCCAAATAAAGCGCAACTGCAGCCTGCTTCACTTCATTCGGTAATTCAAGCCTGTGCATCGCGTCGAAGAATAGGCCGTGCTCCTCCTTGGTCAAGGATTCTAGGCCTCTGCTCAGATTGTAGATCCTTTCTTTAGTTTTCACAAAAGGACAACCAACAATCTGCTCTTCTAATTATTTACCCTATCTTTGGCTAAGTGGGCAAATTTCTGATAACATACGAGCAACCGTCAGCGAAAAGGGTCTAGCTTGGGAGTCTGGGAAACGCGCGGACAACGATCCTCAAAGCCTGGCCACAGGAAGAAATAACAAAAATCATCGACGAACTACCAAAGCAACCTAGGACGTTCCAATAAGGCACAAGTTTAGAATGTCTCATAGCGTAGCGCTCGACCTCCGTCAATTCCCTTTTCGTGTCTCGGCTTTCTCATTCTAACTGCCGCACCAACGCCTGCGACAATAGCTGCGACGATTGCTCCCGCGATTGCATAGAACAGGTTTGGCGCAAGTCCAAGGATTGTCCCGGGATGCTGAGTTGTGATTGGACTCTTCACGTTCACGGTTACCTGTTCGGAGTGAGACAGTCTTCCACTTGTTCCCTCGACGGTAACAGTATAGGTACCGGCTACGACACTGGCATCCGTATTGATCGTCAAGGTCGTAGAACCCGAACCTCCAACAATACTGGATCCGCCTAGTGAAGCAATGGGACCTACTGGGAGAGTGGAGGTACTCAGATTTACGGGATCAGTGAAGCCGTACCTCGGATTAACGGTGATGGTTGTTGTGGCTTTGTCGCCCGATTTCATCGTGACTGTCTCAGGGTTTGATGATATGTCAAAGTCGGGAGTCGTCGAGATAACAGCGACCGTGACGAAGGTCCGGTTATGAGAAAGAGAGTTCATGCCTGCACCAAAGATCGACACCCCATAGATTCCTGGAGTAGTGAACCTGGTCGCGGATACTGTCAGCGTGATGGTTGCACTGGTTCCAGATGTGAGACTTACATTGCTCGCGCTTAGGTTGGCCGTGATCTCGTTCGGGTAACAGTCGATGCTTAGGTCGATCGTGTTGGCTAGGTTGTTGCTCGTGACAGTTATCTGTGACGAGACAGAGGGACCTCCTCTATTAATCGTGAGGGCGTCAGGATCGCGTGTCAGGGAGAAATCGTGCACTTCCCTCACGTCTAAGTAGATCAGTGTGTAGTGGGCGAGCAGTCCACTAGTTCCGGTTATGTTGGCGATAAAGGATCCTGGACCAACAGTAATGAATGTAATAGGATCAATGAGGTGCTGGTCGGCGTTAATGTGCGGAGTTGGATCGGTTAAACGGAAGCTTGGTGGAGTCCCGGGATAGCCAGTAATGTCCACTGTTAAGACGAGATCTCCTGTAAATTTGTTGGTGCTATTCACTTCTAATGGGATTGTTTTCGATGAGAATGGTGGAATAATTAGTAGAGGAGGCTTGGCGTCAAGAGTAAAGTCGGGTCCCTGAACCTCGACTAGGATTTGGGTCGTATTTGTCGCGGCTGCAGAACTACTCTGTGCCATGACTTGGACACTGTAGATGCCAGGCGTTGCGTATTGGTCTGCGAAAATGGTGAGCGTAGCAGTCTTCGCCCCGCCGTTAATAAGTGAGACTGATCTTGGCATTATGCTCGCAGTGGGAGGAGTAAGAGCATGGAAGCCAGTAATGGCGATGGTGAGATCTAGTATACCGGTGAATCCGTAGAGCGATTTTACCGTGATGGTAGTGGCGTCATTACGACCCTGTGGGATATGGACGAGCGACTTGTCAGACGATATTCCAATCTCCGGTGAGGGAACCCGTACAGTTATGCTAGTGTAATGGTAGAGGGTTCCCTTGGTCGTTGCGTTCACGTCCAGAGAATAGAGGCCAATTGCGGCTGTTGGGGAAATGCGGAAGCTCACGGTCGAGGTTTGGGCTATACCGGTAACGTCTAGTGTTACTGGGTTGAAGCTTGGATTAGTTATCTCTAGAGGAACATTGACTGCCTCTAGCTTGACGGTTCCTGTGAAACCGTTTCTAGGTGTGACCGTGACGGTTGCAGAAGCCGTCATACCCTGCCACAGGATGAAGTGATCAGGTGAAGCGTCGACGAGGAACTCTGGGGTCGGCAAACAGTTGGTTGATCCAGTGGCATGAACGGCACTGGACAGGCCGGCAGTAGCGACCAAGCACAACAGGCCCATTAGAATCGGACCATTCCAAGTGGGCCTTCGAGTTGGCTTCCAATTGGACGATTCGCTAGGAGATCGTGCCGGTGACAAAGCCTGGGCTCTTCACAGCTTGTCCTCTTCCGATTTAGCGCTTCCGAGTAAATGGGGGTTGACCTAGATTTGCTCTCGATCGATTGAGTACGGATGGAGTTGGTTGAATTTGGTGAGCTTTTACATCGAAAGCTTCCCTATTGTCACTTTGGATAGTCAAATATACCCAGATCTCTTGGCGGTAGAAGAAGACTTTGAGAATTGACAGGAAATTCGTGGTAGTGCTTGGCGCTGTAATCATCGCGACAGTCGCAATCGGTTACGCAGCAACGAGTCTGACGATAACCAACTCGGGAATCGTGAATGTTTCAACCGGAGCCAATATTCTCATCTCGACATCCTCGATCATTTCCACGACCACGTGCTCCTCTTCGACAGGACCTTACGCGGACAGCGGCGTATCGATATCATCATGGTCGCTGACAGTGAGTGGGCCGCCTCAAACCATCTACGCGTGCGTCTGGAACAATAGTTCGACAGCGAAAACGTTGACCATATCAGGCGCTGGTTTTCCTAGTGGTGTCGCGTTCAGCTCTACCGGTGGCGGTGTGTCCGTCACAGGAGGAGGTTATCAACTCGTGAGCTTCACTCTGACGCCTAGTTCAAGTGCAGCGACCGGAACCTTCAGCGGTGCAACCATCAGCATAACCTAGCCGGAAAAGATCGCTTTCGATGAGGCGAGCTTCAACCGGCACGATAATCCTCCTTTTTCTTACAGTCATTACATCTTACGCAGTTGCCGCACCGTCTCTTTCAATCTCGAATAGTGGAACGATCAACCGGCTCTACTTTGATAATGTAGTGATAATAGCGATGGAGAATCAATTGTACAGCGGGGTCATCGGGAACTCGGCAGCACCCTACATCAACAGCCTTCTGCCCCAATCCGCCACAATACCGAAGTATCACGGAGGCTTTCCGGGAAGCAGTGAATCAGATTATGTGGCTCTCTGGTCCGGGGACACGTATGGCTCCAGCAATGGGGTCCGAAATATCAACGCGCCGACAATAATCGATCTCTTGGAACCGAAAGGCTTGACGTGGAGGGCCTATTGGGAGAGTGGGACCGGACAACGACTCGACCACTGGCCACCAGGACTATTCACTACGATAACCGGAAATCCGGCTCGCGCAGCTAGGGCAGTATCCGCGAGTCCCAACGCTCCAGAACTCGTCGCGGAACTCAACTCTCCAAATGCGTCCAACTTCATCTGGTTCACACCCACAGATCTTCACAATATGCACGACAACAGTGTCTCATCAGGAGACACGTATCTACAGGGGTTG
>VBBH01000157.1 GCA_005888695.1 Candidatus Bathyarchaeota archaeon | reverse complement strand
GCGCAGCTAATGGACGATATGTACGCTGAGGTCTCTCGGCGGTTCGAGTAGCAAGAGAAAGAGGGGAGTGTTTGTAGTCTATGCGGATTCCCATTGGCGAGCGAATCCTGTCGGAGGTGCCCACCTTGACAGGCAGGAAAAAATCGGGGTCAGTACAAAGCCCCTACTCAGGACCGGAACCCACCGGTTTTGAACCTTTAGCGCTTAAATTCTCAACCAACCTAGACGTTGTTCAATGCTCGAGTCGTTGCACGAGGTCATCACAAGGTCCAAGTTTCAAGTGAGCGAAATAATGACCCCATGGGACATGGTTCAAACTGAGCCGTATTTTGATGGAGCGTTCCGATATTCTTCGCATTGGCTTGATATCTTCGATTACATTCCCTTGACGCGTGAAGGTTCAGTTGGGGGAATTCTCGATCTTCATTCCAGAGTTGTCTTGCCAACGAATAATCTAATCGTGAAACTATCTGCGCACTTGCTGGAAGCCTTTTCGCATTGCTGTGAGTTACGAAAAAGATGATTCTACAATTCTGATAGTAGGAACCGCACAAAACCCGCGAGGCATTATCACGCATGCCGACCTGAACAAGCCTACGATTCGTGTTATGCTTTACATGATATTTTAGCTTTTGAAGTGAAATTATCTGCTTTGATCTCTCGCACAGGGGATATTGGCTGGTGGAGGACTAAACTTTCCCCAACAGCGTTAGAATTCCTCGATGAGCGATATTCGTTGGACAAGAAATCGCGTGTAGACTACGATATGCTTTCTTGTTGTCAGTTTTCGGATAAGATTACGATTGTCCAGAAAACTCCCCAGCTCCACGCGAAACTAGGTCAAACAAAAGCTCTCTCAAGCCTGATCAGATGGAGAAATCGACTTGTCCATCCGGCACACCCCCCAAGGCTGATCCTCAGTAAAACGGAACTGCCATCGCTTTGGGAGGCCCTATCCACTGTCGAGCAGGCGACGCAAAGAATCGGCTCATAGTCTCCCTCTAAGTCTTCCTCGCGTAAGTATCCTGTGGCTCAAGGAGGATTCGCCTGCAGAGGAGATGGTCGGTCCAACCTTCGGCTCAATTGAGGGGGCAAAGGAAAATCCGAGTTTGAGTCTCACCTTGAGGGGAGAAGTGGAGATTGAAATATCCCAATCGTGTGGAACGCTTCCTAGTGAGCCTTCTTGAAGAATGATCCGTGGGATTAAATATGCCAGAAGGTCCACTTGTCTCAGGATTCCATACCTTTCGTTTCACAGATCATCAGTCGGAAGGTAATAAGCGAGTTCGGTGAGCCCCGTCTCCTTATTCCCATCTATTCCAATTCTTCTCTGACCAGGTTCCCATTCCTCCAGAAACACGGCCTCGTCCCGTTAAGGGTAGGAATCGGGACCGCTGTGCTTACAAAGGCGAAGCTATTCGTTCCTATCCCCGAGACGGTGGACCGCACTGTGATTGTGACGGTCGGTAGAAAGGACATTCCTGCATCTCTGCTTGTCAAAATCTCTACTGAAGCAAAGTATCTCAGTCTCGCATTTGAGACCGGGGTTTTCAAGGCCGCATTTGACTTACCGGATTCCACTAGAATAACACACGGCATCTTCGGCAAGATGAATCTCCCGAAGGCCGACATACTGTTGAAAGACAAGCAGGGTGCTATTTTTCCCGTAAACCTTCAAAACGTGCAGCTCGACTTGGACTATTGTATCGAGACAGCAACCGATGTCTATTTGTTCGAAGCGAAAACGGATGCGTCCCGCAGTTTTATCCTTCTGTAGCTCTTGTACCCGTTCCTCGTCGTTCGTGACTCGGTCGAGCATAGCGGGAAGACGTTACACACTGTCTTGGTGAAAATTGTGCCAGCGTCCGACTCCGAGGTTGGTTATTATTTCTACGAATACAGATTCGTGAATCCTCCGACGGCCAACTTCGTTGAGTTGATGAAGTCGCTGAGAGTGGACCTCGTGGTCGGACCTGAGATCGATTCTAAACTCTGACGTAAGTCGCAACTCTTCGCTTCGAGTATTACGGACTCGGCGACCTCTCGTTACCTCGATGCATATGGAAATCTCGGTTAGATCAAACGCCTTTTCCACAACATAGTCGGAGGTCCTTTGCTTCTGATCCTTTTGAACGAAAACGGGGGCGCAAACGAGGTCGAAGAAGTGTCTGAAACGATTCAGCTTCGGACAGTCTCACTTATTATCCGGAAGGCTTTTCTCGCCGAATTCTGGGACTTGGGTAGAGGGTGGATATGTGGCACAGGGCGTCGGCGCTCCGATACCGTTCTGGACTAGGGGTAAGATTCTCGGTTCAGTTCTTGCCTTAATTCTCGTAATCGGAGTATCCGGACTTGCAATTATACGCTATCAAAATGGCAGGTTAGCTTCCTCTTCAAATTCAGGTAATGTATGTACAAATGGTGCAACAAATTACCCAACCTGCAATGATAATACCTGTCAATACGGAGGGAGTTTTCCGAATTGCAATCCGGCACCGACCTGCCATTACGGTGGCGTCTATCCAAACTGTAATCCCCTCAACGCACAATGCAAGGGTACAGCGGCTTGCTTTACTGATTCGGTGGTTCACATCGTGGATGGAGACACACTTGACGTTGGTAGTACTAGGATCAGGCTTGCGCTTGTGAATTCACCTGAGGTCGGACAGAATGGCTACTCGGAGGCAAGCCTGTTCACGGCACAGACCTGCCCCATTGGATCACGGGCACTTGTGGACGAGGATGATGGACAGACTGGAGGAAGCTACGGACGGATGGTGGCACTCGTATACTGTGGAAGTATTAACCTGAACGCAGAGTTGCTACGTTCGGGCCATGCGGTCCTTGTGACGTACTACTGTGGGGTGAGCGAGTTCGCCAACGAGAGCTGGACTGGGTGCCCATAGTCGAGAATGTTCTCATTGGTTGCGTATGCCGTAGATTGTTTGGCTTCCCCAGGCACAGGTGACCCATTTCTGGTCCTGTTTCATCATTGCCTCAAGCTCACAAACCGCAATACTCCGGCCAATCTTCTTGACCCTGCCTCTTCCACGTATCATGCTTCCAACTGCCGGTCTTAGAAAGTTCAATTTGATCTCAACACTAAGCACTCGTGAACCAGACGGGAGAAGAGTGAGTGCTGCATATCCTCCCGCACTATCCGCCAATGCCACAAGAGCACCAGCATGAACAAAACCATCCTGCTGCTGCAGATCAGGACGATTAACCGCTGAAATCTCCACCAGTCCCCTCTCAACCCTAGATATCCGGGCCTGGAAGAGTCGCATGATCTTCTGCTTACGGAAACTAGCCCTGACATGACGCGAGAAATCCGATCTTGCAGATTCCATGATTGCCGGGCCACAAATGTTGGAATAAAGGCTAGTTCTGGTTCCTACTTCTTGGGGAAGTGGGAGATTTCCCAGAGGTTACCCTCGGGGTCCTCGAAGTAAGCTATCCGCTGGCCCCACGGCTGCGTCGTCGGGGGCTTTACAAAATGAACGCCCTTCCGCTTGAGCTCTTCATACTCTCGGTCGACGTCGTCGACGAAGACCGCGTAGTAGGTTCTGTGGATGGTTTCCTCTCGTGGGCGAACTTGTTCTTCCGAGATTAATTCGGCAACGTTATCGATCAAGATCAGGCCTAGTATGATCCGTTCCTTGTCACCGAGGCCGAAGAAGGCAGAGTTGTCATCTTTGTTCTTCAGCTTGAATCCCAGTTTCTCGCTGTAGAATGATGTGCACTTCTCAAGGTCCCGCACCGGCAGCACCACCGCATTCAGGTGATGGATCATCGAATCGAAGGACCAGGCTTTGGGCTACATAAGGCCGACCTTTGGCCACGTCCGATCACCTAAGCATCCGAACACAAATGAGCATTTATTCTCAGGAGTGAAGCAGGCATTGAAAGTGAACTTGCTTTGGCAAACCGGACTGATTACCATATGTTAGACTGCGTCATGGTTGAATGCACGACAAAAGGCTGCCAGCAATCGGGACGACCTGCGGCGGTTGATATTCGCTCAGATCAGAAGCACAAGGTTCTCCTATTGACTCCGCACAACGACGTGATTTGTGAACATGTGTGGAACAGAATGAAACTGGAAGTGGATAGGAGGCTTGATGAGTACAGAGAGCAGGAGGGTTTCTCGCGGCCGGAACAAGGGACTACTGTCACTATCGGGTAATGCGTTACAACTTGAGAGGCGCAAAGAGTCGCGGGTTCGATTCCTCGATATTGCTTACAATTGGAGCAGGTAGACAGTTTCTCCTTCGTACACGGTTCCCGTATTCACGAAGCCATGGGATTCGTACAATTTCCTCGCGACTTCGTTATGGTGCGCTAGGGTAAGCCCGACAGTTCTGCATGCCGGATACAGTTTTTGCAGTAGAGTGATAATCCCCGCGAGCGCAGCCTTCCCGTAACCTTTGCGTTGGTAGTTCTTGTCGATTTGGAACCCGTTGATCCAGAACCGGTCCATTCGGTTGGAATCGTGAGTGATGGTGAAGAAGCCGACCATCGTCTCACCTGAGTAGATTCCGAAGGGTACCACGAGTCCGTTCTCAGGTTTGATGTACGCCTTTGCCAGACAGACGGCGACTGATGGAACAAATGCATGCTGGTCTGGATACACCTCCAGCTTCAGTGCCCCCAACCAGTTCTCTTTTGTAACTTCCCTCAGATTCACAACGGGCTGGGAAACCGTTACCAACGCTCTATTCAACCCAACCGCACCCAAGCTGTACCAATTAATCGTTCAGGTCGACCCCCTCGGCAAAAACTTGTTGCTTTAGACGGTTGCTCCGTTTCACGACTCCAAAGAGGTGTTCAGCATAGTAACAGATGCTCTCTGGGCCCGGTATCGTGCGATTATTCTCAAAGGGGGATTATTGCCTCCGAAGGTAGGAAGGATAATGCTAGATCCAATCGTGATACCGACACTCTACTTTGTCTCGGTAGTCCAGCTCGTTCTCCAAGCCCTTGTCTTCGTGTACGCTTACAAGGTGACGAGAATAACTGGATCCTTTCAAGCATGGACGTTAATCATCGCGGCCTTCGCCATTCTGACAGTTAGGAGTGTGGTGTCTCTGTTCATGACCCTCTCGCTTCCCGCTGACCAGGTTAGTACTCTTATTGAATCGGTCGGAGTCACAACGACCATTGTGAGCTCGATAGTCAATCTCGCCGCAGGAATAGCCCTGTTTCTGGGGTTTTTCGGACTTGCCAAAAGATTCCAAGCCCAAGCAAAGAGCAAGTGAGCCAGACCAGCACGGCGCTCGCGCCAGTGAGACTGGGGCTCAGACCTTCGTAGACCTATTTAGAAAAGCGGCCAAGAAGCCAACTGTTGCGACCACTTCAGTTCTCACGTAAGAGGGAATCACCCAACTGAAAGATACTGGAACGAGCACTGCCGCGGCCGGAAAATTTATCTCGGCACTCAGCGATTGCGTTCAGGACGGGATACGCAATGTGCTCGGACAAGTAGCACTAGATGCTGTCTTCTCCAGGATGAAACTCGTCTCGCTCGCTGAAGCTCCAAGCGAAT
>VBBH01000211.1 GCA_005888695.1 Candidatus Bathyarchaeota archaeon | reverse complement strand
TCTTGGGTTAGGCTGGAATCATTGGACCAATCATCTGGTGAAACCTCAAAACCAGTTGATCCAATCCAACGGGACACGGTATACTAGACTTGCAGAAGGATCTGGCGCGAGACTATGTTCGCCTCATGCACTTTCCACTTCCATTGTGCATGATATCTTTCGCGACCCTTGGGGCCTTGCTAGCGCCTATCGTTCATGTGGACCGACTCTTGTGGAC
>VBBH01000210.1 GCA_005888695.1 Candidatus Bathyarchaeota archaeon | reverse complement strand
GCTGGAACGATCGTATTCAGCCTAGCAATCTGGACACTCAATCATGAATTTCGATCCGATCTGGAGACCGTCAAGAGTATCGCTATTCGTCAAGGGGATGCAGAGGCATTGGCGTCCAGAAGATCAGCAGGTCGAGGAATATGGAAGATAACGCGAATATTATGCTACAGCATTACCATGTTCACGATCGCTTTCTATGCCTACCGCTTTCTTCCATAGACCAAGCAAACTATGCCTCCAGTCAATGGTACTGACCGGGCGTCAAGGACCCCTTCCTGCTTCATTATGTTGACCACCTGGCGGCCGGTTCTTGCTCGGAGAATTGACGGTCCAAGGTATCGGAATGTGTCGTACCAAGCTTTGGAGACTAGCCTGCCTATCAATGGAAAGAAGGCGAGGATGTACGGATAATAGAGGAACCTCTGAATGTTGTGGAGCGGTCTAGCAAAGTCAAGTGAGGCCACAAGACCCTTCGATACAGTGACCCGTGACATTTCTGAAATTGTCTTTTGAGCGTCCGAGACGTTGCGTAGGGCGAGGCTTATGGTTGATGCCTCGAAAACCTCATCTTTGAAGGGAAGGTTTTCAGCTCGAGCCAAGACCCAATCGGTGCTTCTCCCCTGACCCTTGGTCGATAGTGTTGCCTTTGCAGTCTGAAGCATCGGCAAAGTGAGATCGACTCCGACGACGAGACCATTGGTGCCAATTTTCTTTGCCAGCCGAGACGCGACGAGACCGGTCCCAGTTGCAACATCCAATACTAGGTTGCCATTTGACGAATCTGCTGCTTGAACTAGCCTGTCCCGCCAGTGACGGTCCTGGCGAAGACTGAGGATGTCGAGTAACCAGTCGTATTCAGCCGGTACCCTGGAGAAGAGTCTGCGGACAAAAAGTGCTTTCTTGTCCTCGGTCACAGATTGGAGGTCCCAGTCGATGGCGGCTTCGGTCTCCGATCATTCTCGCCAGCCCGAATCAGACTGTAACCTAGAGCACCAATGCCGGCGATGATGATCAGAATAGTGAAGACTATTGGTAAAGCGGGACCCTGAGTAACTCCGACGAACAGAAGCACGCCTAAGGCGGCCAGCATGGCTCCCCAGCCGAAGACCAGTGTTCTATGAGGCGCGTACTTGTCGGGCGGTGTTAGTATGAAGGCGGCGAGTGCGAGCCAGACACCGAATATCATAATGGTTAGCGTGAATGATTGTATCGGGTCGTAGTTCGAGATCCTGGCAAGAGAGGCGAACATTAACCCGCCAAAGACAACTAGGAAGACGCCAAGATTGAACGGTGTCCATGGAACTTTCATGTCTGTGAGACCTTAGAGATTCTAATGACCTTTCTTTATAGTACTTCTTCCCTTTGTCTGCGACAATACTGTCGAACTAGACGTGACGATAGACTCCTTGTTGCTGATAGACACCTGAGCCCATCTCCTGCTCAATCTGTCGAAGCATCAGTATCCGCTTGTAGACAGGTGGATGAGTCATGAAAAGCTCTGTCGCCTTTCGCCAGTTGGAACTAGCCTCTGCTTCCATAGCCTTCTCAAGTTCCCGCTCGCTCAATACACCGTCGCGGTCCAAGTCGTACTGCGACTTGTTCTCTACTATGCTAGAGATCTCTTGCTTCGCCTGGGCAGGGTCTTCGATGAAGAAGGCACGGGCTCCATGCGGCTCTTCCGGGGATAGGGACAAGCCGTAGGCTATCTTTGTCAAGGCACTCTCCAACTCTCTGGGCTTACTGGTCAAATAGGCTGAGTAAGCGTCCGCATAACTCTCTCGCAGTCTAGTCAAGCGTAGGGACAACAGCGTTGTTACGATGTAGACAACATATGCCAGTATTGCAATTATGATGAGTGCGCCTGCGTCCTCCTTCTTGCCCCTGCCACCTCTAGGCGTGCTCCAGAACAAGCCACGCGCCAAGAAGTAAGCGACGAGTGGGATAGCCGAAACGAGGGTTACGACGATAAAGTCGCGGTGTTTGATGTGTCCTAGTTCGTGTCCGATTACTCCTTCGATCTCGTCCTCGTTCAAACGCTGCAATAATCCCTGATTCACAGCCAATGTGGCATCTTTCTGGGTGCGGCCAAAGACGAAGGCATTCGGTGTGTTGTCCGGGACGAGGGCTAGTCTTGGCATTGGGATGCCTGATTGCTGAGTCAGTTGTTGCACCTTGTTCTCTAGCCATGGATTGTCTCCAGGTCTGAGGTACTGAAGACCTGTTGAGAGCCGGACGATTACAGGACCGATCAAGTATTGGAAGAGCATTATGAGTAGCGCGCCGAAGACGCCTAGGAGGAAGGAGCTGACGGGGTTGAGGCTGAAGATGAAAGTGATGAAGGAGATCAAGGCGAGGAAGATCGCGAAGACTACGAGGATGGTTAGGCTCATTGTGCGCTTTAACGCGCCGAGACCCGATGCCATTTTGAAACCTCCTTGAATTGTAGGGCTTATCTTTCCCCTTTAATCCTTCCAGAATAATAGAACGGAGCAGGTCGTGAGAATAATGTCGCAGATAGTATCAGAGATACGGTGCGATAACTGCGGCGCACCACTGAGTATCCAGCCGGGAGAACTTCTCTCGACGTGTCGATACTGCGGCTACACAATGGTCGTCGGGGCAAACGCTGCCTTCCAATTGGAACATAGTCTCATCACAAACAACAATGACCAAACAAAGATCACCGATGTGCTTCAAGATTGGATGCGTACCGGATTCATGAAACCCGGAGATCTAGCTCGCAAAAGCAAGATCACCTTACTCGAGCTCCGGTATCTGCCATTCTGGATTATTCGATTGAAAGCCTCCAGCAATTATGAGGGCATCCTCGAGAGAATGGCCCCTGCGACTCCACGTAAGGGAACCATAGAAAACACGTACGACTGGCTTGTTCTCGGGAGACGCGGGACAGCATTTCCAACACGCGACTATCAGATCCCCGTTGCCGGGAAGATTCCGTTCGACTACGCAAAGATAGAGAGCACCGCAAAGTTTCTGAACAGTGAATTGTCCAGCGATGAGGCGGTCAAGCAGGCCAAGGATGAAGTGGACGACCACCAGCGATTCCTTGCGAGGCAGGATGCAGATAAGATTACGAGTCTTACAACTGATTTTGAGGTTGAGAAGCCCACCTATGTTCATGCTCCTTTATGGTTTGGTCAGTACGAGTACAAGGGACGATCTTACAACGCGATAATTGACGGGTCAACCGGTGAGGTCCTGAGGGCGGATATACCGCCAGCGGGATTCTAGATCGGTATGGAGTTACCGCATCCAGCTTTGAAATCAACAGAATTATTGCTAGTCTCTTTGGAAGCCTGCGCAGATCATTCCGAAGTAGGTCGGGACCTGATAGGAGTAGAGCCGTGGGGTCAATGGAATTCTTTCACTAACTCCCGCCAGTATCGCCATCTGCCATAGACTGTCCGGTTTAGCGGCTTCGACAAACTTGGAGCTGAGCCTCTTTATCGAGTCGATGTCGTCCCTTTCGATCGCGTTCACCATGAACTTGTCGTACGCGGCAGCGGCTTTGCTGAATCCGTATGGTCCGTTCTTCTTGTGAGCATGAGCCTGATCCGCACTAGCCACGAATACCACTCTCTCACGTTTCTTCTCAACTACATCGGCGATCGTGCGACCGAAGGCAATATTCTGATCCAGAGGAATCTCTCTTGAAGGTGTAACAATAACGACTTTGGGTCTGATCCTGTTCTCGTGCATGAAGAACCAGAGCGGGACAAATGTTCCCCAGTCCATGGCCATGTCGGAATTGGAGCCTTCGAACGTTCCATAATTGACGCCGACAACAGGGAGTCTTCTTCGAGTCCCCGCAGCAAGCAGTTCCTTCGCGAGGGCAGGGCTGCATTTGACCTTCAGGCTGGCCCGTTTTTCGGGAGCGTTCCAGCCTCGGAGTGTACCGGACGAGTTCTCAGCGGTGACGATCGCGATGTGTTGATGGACTCTGAGGTTGTGTGGTGACGCGATTATTATCGTGTCAGGTCTTGCACGCTTGACTTCTCTAGCGACCGCCAGTATGCCTTTTCTGGTTTCTTCGAAGCTTCGAAGCGTGCGCTTGTTAGCAAGCTCAGGAATTACGTCACTGCCGTGTGGTGCAATGCAGGCGTAGGTGAGAGTCATCTTGGGCTCGGTTGAATCGAGCCGTTAGTGTGGATCTTTTTAGAGTTGTTTCCTGAATATTGCGTGTCGTTCGAGTTGTTTGTGCATTACAAATCCTGCCTTCCTATACATTTCTAGGCTTCCCCGATAGTTCGCATGATTCCAAGGAGTATTGTACGGTCCCTCGGGCGGCTTGGTCCGCGGGTACGCCTCAGCAGTCTTGAGACCGTCTAGTTGGAATTTTGCGCAAGTCGCTGCAAGAAGGGCTGTGGCGATTCCCTTGCTACGATGAGGCTCGGAGATCACAAAGCATAGGATCGATCCTACAGAATCGTTCTCCACCGGATCGTCTACTAGTCCCCGGAGATTCAAGTAGTCTGCTCGTGGTCCTGCATTGACCCAGCCCACGACCCGACCATCCAAGTAGGCCAGGAGACCATGAGCCTTTCCAGACTGGATATACTCGCCTCGCTGCTTCCGATTTTCCACCTGAGCATTAGGTACCTTGTTCCGCTCTTGCTCGGTTCTGGGATCGTCATAGAATCCACAGTAGCAGATTCCCCACCAAGGATTATCCTTCGTGTTC
>VBBH01000209.1 GCA_005888695.1 Candidatus Bathyarchaeota archaeon | reverse complement strand
CGTAGATGTCAAGAGCATACCACAGGCCTTGCAAAAGGCGAAGTCTCTCGGCGGTAGACCGTTGAAGCGAAAGACAGCCATCGGTGGCGGCATGGGGTACTGGGGAACTCTCAAGGACCCACACGGCAACACCATCGGCGTCTGGAGCAAACGCTAAACCGACCAGAAACGGTCAACTAGCTAGCTCAGATAACGAAGCGGGCTTGACCCACAGTCACAGCCCGGAGTACCAACTCTCTTTTTTGCATCTCTAAAATCCAACTTACCGACTGAAAAGTTGGACCTAGCGCAACCCTCGAAGACAGATTTCAGGAAACCGATACTTTTCCTGTTTGTCCTGTCGCCTGCGATAGGCGAGCTATTATCCGGCTCCTCACCTCCACTAGCATTCTTCAATCCTCTAGCATTCTCCCTACTCTGCGCACTCTACGGG
>VBBH01000208.1 GCA_005888695.1 Candidatus Bathyarchaeota archaeon | reverse complement strand
GGTCCGGAGTTTCTTCAGCCCGACATGGAAGGATCTAGGAGTACTCGGGACATATGGTAGATGGTTGGGCGTGAATTGGGTCTGGGCAGAATCGCTTACAATATACCATTCAATCTTCAGCATCACGATCCCGATACTACTCGTCGAACTCACACATCCATCAGCAAGATCACAGGTATGGCTATCTCAGAAACAGAGATGGCTGTTTCGGTCTCTTTTTGTCCTTGCAGTTCTTCTCGGCTTCGCGGCTTTTCCGTTTGATGCACCCGCGACAGCTTTGATTGGATGCGTGGTTGCCGTGTTAGTGCTGGCGTGGCTTGCCAAGAGAATCAAGCCAATGATGCCAACATCCCAGAACCTGAAAGTCTCTAAGAAACTTGTGATCACTGGAGTATCCGTGCCGTTAGTATTCTTCTTCTTTTTCACTGGCCTCGGCCCCGCCACAATCCCATGGGCAGGAGGGACCATGCTAATTGGATGGTCTATCGTATTTGGATTCGAGAGATTATTGAGGAGATGGGCAAAAGAAGGGTTCAGCGACCTTCAACGCCTTACCTTGGCATCCGGATCTCTCGGGTTCTTCATCGGTCTCGCGCCTATCCTCGAGTTCAAAGGAGCGATTGGGATGACTGGTGTCGGCATCGGATTTTTCCTTATCCTTTTCAAGCTGAGAATGAGAGTTCTTCAGAGAGCTTCAGAGCTCTTGACGCTGGTAAATCCCGAATTACTGCCCTCAGAAACTCCTTTTCGATAGGGTTTCTGGCAAGGATTGGCACCTTATATACGCAACCATTTCAGAGACGGCAACCATGGCAGAATACGGCAGAGGAGCCAAAGCAGGAGCAATGGCGGGGGTCGTAGCAGGGATAATAGAAGCGATTGGCAACTACGCTTTATTTAGCTTCACCAGGGACGCTATCAAGACTGCGCTTCAGGGAACCACACTTCCGGCGGGCGTTACCATCGATCAAGTGGTAGACATCGCGTTATACACTGTAGCGATTGGCGCATTCGTGGGCAGCATAATAGGCGGAGCTATCTTGGGCATCATATTTTCCGCGGTCTACAACAAGTACATGACGGGCAAGAGCCTCGCGATGAGGGGCATCGTTTTTGGCATTATTCTTTGGCTAATCGGAATACTTCTCAATACTGGCAGCTTCTCCTATGGAAGCACCTACGTTGCGGCATCAATCATTCTCGGGCTCGTCAGTAGCCTCATTTACGGATACTTGCTTGGTCATTTCTTCACACCAAAGCAGGTAACTCAGGCTACACCTCCAACGAGCACAATGTAAGTCAGCCTGTCACTACAACACTCAATCGGTATCGGACCTCCGCTCCTCCCCTTATTTTTCGGCTCGCCCACGTTTAACCAACTCTACGGGTCTTGAGTAACGTTCGTGTTAATGGCGGGTGGCATGGTCACCCGCCTTCATGCAAAAATCGCCAAGACCAACGGGCGCAACAATAATCGCGATAATCGCGATGCTTGCCGGCGTAGTCGGATTGATCGGAGGCATTGCCATCGCAACATTCTCGTCCATGTTCGCTAGCATAGGCTTCGGAGTTGGAGGCCTGCTAGCCACACTAGGCCTCGTTATAGCAGGCGTTGTCATCTGCTTCGGACTGATCTGGCTACTGACAGGCTGGGGCTTCCTCAACGGCAAAGGCTGGGCAAGAACACTAGGCATGATCTTCAGCATCCTGTCGCTTCTGGGCACGATAGTAGTGGCCGCTTCAGGCTCGATAGGAGGTATAGTTGGAGTCGTGATCTTGATATTGATGCTCTACTACCTCTTTACTCCACCCGTGAAAACATTCTTCAAAAACGGACCATCGTCAACATCATTCAGTACTAAGTCATCCTCAATACCGAGACCATCCATACCAACCTCATTCGCCAATCCCATGGGCGGCTCGTCTTCATCCTTCGGCCCTGGCTCGTCAAGCACTAGTAGCAACAGCACCCGGTTCTGCACCAATTGTGGCGCGACCCTTTCCGCCGGAAGCAACAGATGCGCTAGCTGCGGAAAAAGCGACTAGAAACGCTTACCCGACCCCCCAACCCATGAAGGGACGGGCAACAGCCGCGTCCCCTTTGTTTTATTCTCCCGAAACAATCTTCATTTCTGAAGATATTTCTCGGCAAAGGCCAATGCTACCACTGTAGGAGCATGCACAATGGCTCTGGCTCTCAGCAGTCGGTACGCTTCTGCGACCCGCAACACTTGTACCCTCATAATCTCTTCTACTTCACGATGAGCCTTCCCACGTTGAAGCCTCTTCGCCAAGAATACGTGCGCTCGTTGCCCCGTTATCCCAGGCAGAGTGTGAACCCATCCTATCTTCTTCCATGAAGTTGCCAAGTATCCGGTCTCTTCCTGAAGCTCTCTCTTTGCACAGTCCAACGGCTCTTCACCATCTTCGATGAGCCCAGCAGGGAGTTCCAGCTCCCAGCCACCAAGTGGATGCCGAAAATTCCATTCGAAAACAACCCGGCCGCGTTCCAAGACTGGGACGATTATGGAGAAATCATTGAGCAACAGCCGTAGATGCTTCGCCTTCAGGCCCGACTTGGAAACGAGGCTGTCTTCGAAGAGCCTCACTTCGCCTAGGGCGACGAGGTTTCGGGATCTTATCGTTCGCCAGGGTTTGTGTGTCTTGTAGAATTTTACACTATGCGTCTTCAAGATTCAGGCTTGACTGTCCGATCGAACCTATTCAGATTGTCGCCCGGACAAGACGACGCGTCTTTCCCAATTCAGCCGTAACCTTGAACCCTTCGCTTCATGATCTGCTAGAGCTGAGAGTTCTTCTCATCAGTTGGAGGCTTGTGCCTAGAGGAGCGACAGGTTTGAAGTGGGCTCTTCGAAACATTCCTGGGGTTCCGAACCAAAGCCATTCTGGAACAGCTCCCATCTTTTTTGACACGACTGGGTAGGCCTCGACAATTCCTCCGCCTTGGTTCCGGATGGATTCAAGCGCTCCTTTCAGCGCTGTCTCAGCGATTCCCTTGCCTCGGTATTCCCGATCCACGAAAAAACACGTGATCCTCCAAAGCATCTTTTCAGTTATGAGAGGCTCGACTTTTCGATAGCCCCGTCCCGCATCGATCCTAGGTAGTTCTTCCTTGGGGCCATACTGACACCAGCCTACCGGCCTCTTGCCATCGTAGACTAGTATCGCGTGGGACTTGCCTTGCATGACTAGGTTCTCTTTGTAGCTGTGATTCACTCGATCTGCTTTCAGCGGATCTTTCCCTGTATGCACGGGTTTCGCTCGCTGATAGTACGTGCACCAACACTGTCCCTGCTCGGGGGCAAGTTTCTCAAAATCCGGCCAGGTCTTAGGGCCTAACTCCCTTGTAGACAAGGCAGTCATTTTTCCTGTAGTCTCCTTCTTCATTCGTATAGTAGCTCTCCTCTTCTTGCACTACTGGCTAGAGGATGGGGGGTTCTTTGTATTCTCCGAAGACTTTGCGTCCGACTTCCATGATCTCCCCGAGGGTTGCGTACTCTCTTACCGCTCGAATGATTGGATACATCGAGTTCGCCTTGTCGTCCTGAAATGTCTTTCTCAGTTCTTGGAGCGCATCCGCTACCTTCGACTCGTTACGGGTCTTGCGGACCATGTTTAATCTGTCGACTTGGCGTCGTTGAGCGGCCGTGTCGATCTTGAGAGTGTCGATGGGCATCTTCTCTTCCACCTTGTACTTGTTCACTCCAACAACTATCCTGTCTTTGCTTTCCATCTCTTGCTGGTATCTGTATGCCGTTTCTGCGATTTCTCGCTGGATGAAGCCGGTCTTGATGGCGTTCAACAATCCGCCGGCACGCTCGATCTTGTCGAAATATTCGTACGCCCGTTCCTCCATCTCATCCGTCAACCACTCCACATAGTAGGACCCTCCGAGTGGATCGGTAACATTTGCCACTCCTGTCTCTTCGGCGATGATCTGTTGGGTCCTCAATGCTACTGTCGCAGCCTTCTCTGAAGGCAGGGCCCATGCTTCATCGTACGAGTTCGTATGGAGGGACTGGGTCCCGCCTATCACGGTGGCTAGGGCTTCTATCGTGGTACGGATGATATTGTTCAGGGGTTGCTGCCAGGTCAGCGATGCTCCAGAATTCTGGGCGTGTGTACGAAGGAGCAATGAGCGCGGGTCCTTGGCATGATATTTTTCTTTCATCACGCGTGCCCAGATTCTGCGTGCAGCACGGAATTTTGCTACCTCCTCGAAAAAATCCATCCCGCAATTCCAGAAGAAGGAGAGTCGTGGCGCGAAATCGTCGACTTTCAAGCCGGCTTGGATGCCGAGGTCGACGTATGCAAATCCGTCTGCGAGGGTGAAGGCCAGTTCTTGGAGAGCGCTTGAGCCGGCCTCACGGATGTGATAGCCGCTTATGCTGATGTA
>VBBH01000207.1 GCA_005888695.1 Candidatus Bathyarchaeota archaeon | reverse complement strand
CGGCGTCTCCCGGTTTCACTAATGTTCGTATGCCGACTTCATGGTCGTACTGCCGATAGATCCATTCCTTGCTAGCAATGTTTGAGCTCGCCAATAATCGAAGAAGCGTTCGGCCAAGATCCTTAGGCACGTCGGGATGATTTGTTTTTTCTAGCTTATCTATGTAGACGGGCTTCCGAGACGAGTGATGGGCCAGCGGAGCCTCGGCAACAAATCGTGAAGGTGCACTCGCAACAATGTCTCCGCCCATCGTAATCGTTAGCTGGCCATCATTTGTTACGGTGCCTATCCTGGAGTATGGGATTTCATATTTCTCCAGGGTCTGGATGAGCCTATCTTCCATTTTCGGATTGATCACTAGGGCCATTCTCTCCTGCGACTCCGAGATCATTATCTCAGCAGCGTGCATGTCTGGCTCTCTCTTTCTCACCTTGTCCAGTTCTATCCTCATACCTGTACCGCCCTTCGCCGCCATTTCGGAGAGGGCACAAGTAATTCCGCCCCCGCCGAGGTCTTTCATTCCCCTAACAAGACCAGAGTTTACTGCTTCAAGCACTGCCTCGATTATCAATTTCTTGGCGAATGGGTCAGGCACTTGAACAGCCGACCTCTCAGTATCCGACTTCTCGGTGAGAACTCTGCTTGCGAAGCTTGCTCCTCTGATACCGTCTCGGCCAGTGCTTCCTCCAACAAGGTAGACCAGATCACCGGGCGTGTCCGCGTCTGCCATTACAAGATCCTTCTTCTTCCCTAGACCGACACAAACTACATCAACGAGACAGTTTCGTTCGAAAGACTCATCGAACTCAACTTCTCCACCCACTGTCGGTACGCCGATACAATTGCCGTAATCGCCTATTCCGCGTACCACATTCTCGAAGAGCCAACGGCTGTGCGGACTGTCGAGCTTGCCGAATCTCAATGGATCCAATAAGGCAATGGGTCGTGTGCCTAGGCTCAAGATATCCCGTACGACTCCGCCCACTCCGGTCGCAGCACCACCGTATGGGTCGATGGCCGAGGGATGATTGTGGCTCTCGATGTGAAACGTGACAATCCATCCTTCGCCTACATCAACGACTCCAGCATCATAGCCTGGCCCAACTAGCACACGGGGACCTTTTGTTGGCAGTTGTTTCAAGACTTGTCTTGATGATTTGTAGCTGCAATGTTCCGACCACTCTGCCTCTAGCATGGCCCATTCGACACTGCCGGGCTGCCTTCCGAGCTTTCTTACCGCGTACTCCATCTCCTCCGTCGTTAGATTTGGTTTCTGGATTTCTTCTAGAACTGTCATCTTCTCTCCTCATTCCGTTCTCGGATTGTTTCGATCATCGAGTCGAAGATCAAGCGGCCCTCTGCATTGTTGTATGGGGACAGTTCGGATTGTGAGGCCCGTTCCGGATGAGGCATCAGCCCCATCACATTGTGGTCAGGGTTGCATATGCCCGCTATGTTCTCAAGGCTTCCGTTCGGATTGGCATCCATAGTCGTGTCCCCCTTATTGTCGGCGTAGCGTAGTACAACCTGTCCATTCTTTTCCAATGTTTGGATTTGTTCCGGTTCGAGATAGTATCGTCCTTCGTTGTGAGCAATCGGAACACGTAGCGATTGTCCCATCTTCATCTTCCTCGTGATTGGTGTCTTGTTGTTGTCCACCCTGAGGTTAATCCATTTGCAGATGAACCTGAGATTGGCATTCCTCAGCACTGCGCCCGGTAACAAGTTGGCTTCCACTAGAATCTGAAAGCCATTACAGATTCCAAGGACGGGTTTGCCTGCTTCTGCGGCCTCCCGGACAATCTTCAGGCTTGGACTATGTGCTGCTATTGCGCCTGCTCGCAAATAGTCTCCGTAGGAGAAGCCTCCGGGAAGAATGTAACCGTCGTAATTGTCGTGTGTGAGTTGCTTATGCCATACTAGATCAGTTTTCACTCTCACGATCTTCCGGAGGACCTCTAGGGCGTCCAGGTCGCAGTTGCTGCCCGGGTACTGGACAACGGCAACCTGGGGCATTACTCTGTTATCCTGTCCTCTTTCTCTACAATTCTTACTTCGCAACTGTGAGCTGCCGGGTTGTAGATTCGAAGGTCATCGCAAAGTCTCCGAACGATGTTTTCCGCTTCTTGGCCTGACTCGGCTTGGACGGTCATTCGTAGAAGTTTACCAGCGCGTACACCGGTCACCTGGTCGTATCCGCCCTTGAGAACCAGGTTTCTATGAATCGTCTCGCCCTCCGGGTCTCGGGCCAAGGGCTTGTTCTGGATGATGACCTCGACTGTGCGATATTGACTTCTAGTTTTCAAGACCACGACATATGTAAAGCAATCTGGATTCCTATTAAGCCCTTTTTTGACATATTCCAGTTAACTTCTTCGAAGGGCAGTGGTCCATTCGTGCTGGACAAACCCGTGATGCAATGTCTCTCCGAGAGTGCAGGGAGATTAGACCTACAATGCGAGCTAAGCCTGCTTAACCATGCTGTAGGCTCTGGTTTTGAAACCAAGCTTGTGATAGAGCTTGATCGCATCTTGCTCTGTGGACGGCACGTCCAAGTGGATGGTGTCGATACCCTGAACTTTGAATTGGTCCAGGACCGAATTTAGCAGGGCGGTCCCAATGCCTTGCTTCCTATGCTGTACGTCCACCGCCATAAGATCCAGATAGCCCACTCTTTTCGCCTTCCAACTCATCAAAACCTCCTGTGGTATCCCCTTCTTTTCGTACCCCGTCGCGAATCCGAGGATATTCCCGCGGTCGCCTTCTGCAACGAAGAAATTGTTTTCGTTTCGTTCATACATCAGCTCAATATCCGGCATTGTTGGCATGGCATCGAACGACGTGTATCTTTCTGCGAGATCCAACACCTTCGGGAGATCCTCCTTGTGACATTTTCGCACGTTCCACGGCCCCATTAGCTTCACCTAGGTTCTGCTAGAAGTGCCGGAATGATCTTTCCCCAGTAAGAACCATTGCGATGCCGTTTTTGTCGCAGGCTTCAATGACGAGATTGTCTTCCACTGAGCCGCCTGGTTGAATAATTGCTGAGATGCCTTCAGCAGCCGCTGTCTCGATATTGTCTGTCTTAGGGAGGAATCCGTCAGAGGCAAGACTTGATCCTCTAAGATCGTGGCCGAATCTATGTGCTTTCTCCACGCAATTCTCCAATACTCCTACGCGGTCCTGCTGTCCTGTTCCAATCGCAAGAGATGCGCCATTCCTCCATAGAACGATGGCATTGGATCTAACCTCACACGTAACCCACCAGGCCTGCAATAGGTCGCGGTACTCGTGCTCGATTGGTTTCCTCTTCGTTGGGACTGGCAGTTGTTTCAGGGATTCCAATGATCGAATCCGAGTCTTGTAGGGATCTTCCAAAATGACCGAACCGTCATCCAGAACGACAATGTCAGGAGGCAGATTCCTATCGGCCTCTATTTTTCGAACCTTTCCGATCCTGATGTCCTTCTTCGCCTCAAAGACCGGCAATGCATCCCGTTGGAAATCGGGAGCATAGACTACTTCCACGTATGTGCTCATTATTTCCTTCGCGGTTTCCATGTCGACTGGGGAGTTGAAGACTACCACGCTTCCGAACGCGGCTCTAGGGTCCGCTTCCCTTGCCTTCCGGTAGACCGCGGCATTCCCTTCATTTGAGAGTTGTACTGCCACGCCGGACGGATTCAGATGTTTCATGACGCTGACCGCTGGCTTGTCAAAGTAGCTTACGATTCTGCTCCCGTGGCTTCCGTCCTCAATGTTCGTGGCTGAGGGACCGTCCTTTCCCCACTTGACCCATTCGACGTTCCCAATACCCGTCCTAGATCCTTGAGGCTTGTACAGTGCGGCGCGTTGGTGCGGGTTTGTCCCATACCTCAAACCTCTCTTCTCGTCTCGGACCGTCCATTGGACCTTGTCGTACTGATGCTTTCTCCCACCAAGCGTGAAGGTGATAGTGTCAGGGAAATCCTCCTCAACAGCCTTGCGATAAATTCGTCTGATTTCTTGACCGCTCAAGTCTATTGCTTCAACCGTCCCACGAGATAGTCACGTATCGCTTTGTCATACTCAGCTGTGACATTGAATGCTTCCTTTGCAAGCCGCTGGCGCAATTTGTCTCCGATCAAATTCTTCTCCACAAGTTCTCTCCTGACCATATCGTATTGCTGAGGACTGGTGACTGGGACGACCCGATTGTTCAGAAGCGCTCCCTTCGCGGCCGCCCGAATCAATGCGACGCCTCCAATGTCGATGTTATCGACCGCTCTCTGTAGATTGGATGGATCGTTTCTAACAGTGTCTTGGAAGGGGTAGAGGTTGACGATGACGAAATCAAAAGGGTGCACTCCTTGTTGGTCAAGATATTTTCGCTGTTCTGGAACGGTCCAATCGCCGAGGATGCCAGCGTGGATCTTGGGATGTAACGTCTTGACCAATCCGCCAGGCATTTCAGGTGTCCCAGTGTAATCCGAAACTTCTAGGATTTCATATCCGGCTTTTCGGATTGCTTCTGCAGTACCACCTGAACCGATTATCCGAATGCTCTGCGTTCCCAATGCCGCGACGATCGTCTCAAGGCCTGTCTTATCATAGACGGAGACAAGCGCGTACCTCGCCGGCATCTTTCCCTCGAATGCTTGAATGTTCAGAGGCTTATTTAGTCTGGGTTAAGAATACACGCGATCGCTTATACTGAAGGCAGGAATACTGTCAAAGTCCAAACTTGTATCATGCTTGCTGGAGTGCTCTCGTAATTTCTAGTCGCGATGCTTTGAAAGCAGAGTAGAACGTCCCGAGCAGCACCGCGATCATTGCTAGGATGAACGATTCTTCTATCGCTGTCCAAGGGATAACATAAGGTAGCCAGAATCCTGCTACGGTCGTACTGTTAGTCGCTCCTCGAAGCAGAAGGAGCCCGCTTGGGATTGCAAGAAGGAACCCAAATATTCCCAAGATGACTCCCTCGCCTAGAAAGACCCAGAGTATCTGTCCGCGGCTCATTCCCTGGGATCTTAAGAGCCCGATCTCCCGCCTTCGTTCTGTCACGTTCATCATCATGTTTACAGTGATTCCAAGACTCGTTATCAGTATCGCGAAGTATAGAATTAGGAGGATGACTGCGAAAACCTTGTCGACAGTCGTCTTGACAAGTCCCAGCAATTGGTCAAGTGTAATGGAGTTCTCCGCAAGATCATATCGTGGATACTGGGTTGAGAGGTCCTGAGCGACTAGGGCAGTTTGATACTTGTACTGAGGTTTGAGGTTGATTAGGAAGATTGGAGATTCGTATTTACCACCGAAATACTTGCTTTGACTATTGAGGTTGACAATTATCGAGTCTGATGCGTAGCTCTCACCGAATCGTATGTATTGCAGTACAGGACCT
>VBBH01000206.1 GCA_005888695.1 Candidatus Bathyarchaeota archaeon | reverse complement strand
GTCCTTGTTCCATCTAAAAGCGTTAGGATTAGTGTCGGATCAGAGTATGCTAGTCGAGTATCTCGATGCGCTCGTCGGTAAATCCGAGTTTGACCAGGATTGCTTGTAGTCGCTGTCTGAAGTCTCCCTGTAACTCAATGATTCCATCCTTGACTGTTCCTCCCGTAGCAAGGTTTTGTTTCAGCAAATGTGCCATCTTGCCGAGTGAAGGATCGTTCTTTGGGATGCCGTGGACCTCGATCAGGGTCATGGGCCTTCCGAAACGTCGAAGGGCGAGCCCTACGGTGACGTGGCTAGACTCTCGGTCCAGATGACGCAGTTCGTCTTCAAATGTAAGATCCTCTTCTCCCGCCATGCCTAAAACTCTACTCTTCCTTCAGGCAGGGACAGGCTTTGGTGTATTAACTCTAGGTAGCTCGTGTTCAAGTCTGCTTCTCACAGGTTCCAGCCATGGTGGTAGCATTAGCCGTGTTCCCAGGTCCGATGCGGGTTGGTCGATCGTGAATCCGGGCGGGTCCGTTGCAACCTCAAACAGTACGCCTCCCGGCTCGCGGAAGTAGATCGAATGGAAGTATTTCCGGTCTATCACCGGGGTCACATTGAGCCCCATCTTTGCGATCTCGCTGTGCCATGACAATTGTTGCTCGTCCGTTGGAGTTCGCCAGGCTACGTGATGTACCGTGCCGACACTGACGAGCCCGGGAGGTGCTGTTGGTTGGCAGAGTACGTCTACAATCTTGCTAGGGCCGCCGACTTCTCCGATCTCGTAGCGATATTGATTGTCATGCTCGGCTGTTAGACGGAAACCTAGTCGAGTGAGCATCGACGCTGTTTGTTGATATCCTTCCTCGGTTAATGTGACATGATAGAATCCGCGGATCGCATGTTCCAGCGGGACGGGACCATGTTTCCATCCTTTGCGATTGTCTAGATAGTCGTGGGCTACGAGTTCTAGATGTAAACTGTCGTAGTCGGAGAATTGTAGGGCTTGCTCGTCGAAACGGCTGATCGGACCTTCAAACGCGATTCCATTGGACTTCAATCTGTTCATCCAGTAGGAGAGTGAACTTTTCGGGATGGAGAATGAGGTGGTTGTTACTTGGCCTGTGCCAATGCGTCCTTTTGGAGCATTTGGCCAAGGGAAGAATGTGATTATCGTTCCTGGATGACCGATCTCGTCGCCGTAGTAGAGATGGTACGTTGTTGGGTCATCATAGTTTACTGTGAGTTTGACCATTCGGAGTCCGAGGATGCCGCTGTAGAAGTCGATGTTTTTCTGAGGGTCGCCAGCTATCGCCGTAACGTGATGAATTCCAAGGATCTCTTTTTCCATTTCCCTGATCGACTCTTTACGTATTAGGGAGATTTGTTGTGGGCCTACGATGAGGCCTGGGCTCAAACTTGTCGGTCTAGCCTTTCCAGATGCCCACAGCTAGCCCGGCGAGAAAGGCAGCCGATGCGTAGGGTAGTATGCTGACCAGTCCAGCTGCTTGACTGGCCGCGGCCGTACTGCCAGGCGAGAAGGCGTATTGGATTACTCCTTGGAAAACATGTTGAGGGTTCAGAGTAATGTATCCAGTTGCAGAGAGCAATATTATCAGTGATAGTATGGCGAGGCCTAGCTTCAGCGCCTTCTTGACTATTATGCCCACGAAGAGCCCGATCATAAAGACAATTCCGGTAGCTACTAGTCCGGTTCCGGCTAAATCTGCAAAAGCCATTGGAATCTAAGAGAATATGGATTTGGAAGGTGCTTTAATCAGTTGCGGAGAAATGCTTAGCCTCTACTCCTCTCGGACTCTGCTTTTTGTGGGATGCCTAGGCCGTATTTTTTGACGATGAGGATGACGCTTCCAAAGAGTGGGATCCACCAGATTTGAATCCTTAAGGGCAATCCCAAGATGGACGTAGTCCAGAATTGGGGTAAAACGGAGAACACGAAGACTGCTGCGAGTACGAGTTGAGCATTCCGCCCTATTCGATACTTGTGAAGAAGACTTGAGGGGACGAGGCCCTTCTCCTCTCTCGAGAGTATGTGGGTGAAGAAGCCTTGGATGGCTACTAATCCGGCGATGTCTAGGGCGTATAGCGAGGTAGCATAGTCGGCCATTCCTAGGTTGAGATCTGTTGGATTAATTACGAACAGGGCTCCCTGGATGATGCTTAGTAGATAGGGTTCGAGTCCTACTAGAAGGAGCATTAGCAGGTTCAGGAAAATTATTTGGCCTGTTTCGATCGGTAGGATGGCCATTGTGCCTGTGTATCGTATCCAGATCATGATGAGGACGGTGAAGTTGAAGATGAATGAGATGATCTTGTTTATGATTGAAGCCTGACTGTATGCTGGTGATCCGATGAGTGTTATGGCGCTGATTGAGAGGCTGAGGCCGAAGATTAGGTCGGAGAACATTTCGAGACGTGCCTGTGGGATCAGTAAGAGCTTTTGGCTTGTCAAGGGGCTTGGACCTCAGTTTTTGGTGCGCTGAGTCAGAATTAAGATATCGTAAACCAGTGAAAGTATTCGGTTCATTTCCGAAAGTATTCCCGGAATCGCCTGGTCTCACAGAATCTTCCATGAGCAAAAATCTGTATTCTAGACTGGTACCCTCCCCCCCTTCCGTGTTCAGTTTTCACGAGGGAAAGATCAGGTTTTGAACGAAAAACGAGTGTTTACCGTTGGAAAACGATGGGTTTTCGAGGTGTCCCCAGGGTGAAAGTATTAGCTTGTGGAGGACAATTTCTTGACTCGGCGTTCTATCTCATCGCGTATGATTCTTACCTTTTCAATCGGCTGCTCCTTCGGGTCTTGCAGGTTCCAGTCTACAATCTTCTTCTGCATTTTTGCAAGAATTGGTCTCGGACATACCGTCTCGACAGAACAGCCCATCGTGATCACTAGATCTGCTTTCTCAACCATCGCTACCGTCAGTATTGTGGGGGTCGAACCCGACAGATCCAATCCCTTCTCCTTCATCACCTCTGCTACTGTAGGATTGATTGTTCTTGCCGGAACCGTCCCGGCACTGTTTGCGTCCAGGCCGTATTTCTTCGCGAACGCTTCAGCCATCTGACTTCGGCCGGCATTCTCGACGCATACAAACAAGAATCTCCTCATCGCTCAGCACTCTTCCTTGGAAGAACATCTCTCGAGATTTTTCCTGGCAAATCAAGCGGTCTTGTAAGTTTGCAAGTCAGAAGCATTATGGCTAGACTTCAGTAGCAGGCAGGGCGCCATACATGTGGACTGACCGGTGTCCGGTAATACCATGGAGGAAATTGCGCGCTCCTATGATGCCAATTATCGTCGCCAGAACAAAGGCCAAAGTCAACTTGCCTAGTGAAGGATCAAAGATAACGAGGACGGCGAGGGATGCGGTGAGCAGACCAACGAGTATTGCGACTCCGCGTAACCACAATGGGCGATGACCGGCAAAGGCTCCGATCATGATTTCGGCCACGCCGACGACCAATAGGACTAGTGCCAGCAAAACCAGTAGCACATCTACAACCAGCTCGGGCACGAATAAGACCACGATGGCCACGACCAGCGCGATGAGTCCTGAGCCGACGCTTAACCCCCTCAATACCGGTGAAAAAAGTCGGCCAAAGATGCCGACCACGATGGTGGCTATGGCCCACAACAACAGGCCGAAAGCGATTAGATACACGAAAGTGAGCAATGCGAGATTCGGATCCGACAACACTATGATAGCGAGAAAGACCATTCCGAGCCCGCTGATTATCTCAACGAACCTGAGCCATCCAGGGCTTCTAACTTCCATTTTTGCCAAGCGCTAGAATCGACGATTGACTGGGACCCATCACTATTTAGACACTTTCGAGGAAGAGATCGAAGATATTCCCCGCTCACAAATCTGGCACGCATAAAGAAGGAACGGTATGGCAGAATACTTAACAGAAACAAAGATGCAAGCTAACTTATGCCTCACAAAATAGTGGTATTCAGTGCCGACTGCCCACTCTGCGACGAAGTTGTTAGTGAAATCGAGGCTGGAAAATGTGCGGGCTGTCAGTTAACGATCTATCACCTATCCCGTGATTGGGCTGTTGCAAAAGAATATGGTGTGAGAGCTGTTCCGACCGTGATAATTGATGGAGAAGTAAAGATCGAAGGAAAACCTGACATTCCATTTGTTTGTAGTGACGAAACGTATGCGCACTTCAAGAGCAGGTACCCTCTCACGAGAACAATAGAACCGCCACAATCCTAGTAACGATATTGGACCTTGAACTATTGTGAGCTATGGATATACTAGTTGCTCCCTACACTCGTTCGTCTAGCCACATATCTCAGTGTCTCAAACCTCATATGCAGTCACTCGGTCATCGGTCATTTCCTAGGTGTTCTTTCACCGGTCAGGGCTCGTCATTCTAACTCTGGAAGAGCAAGGAGACACCCGGCTAGAATAAGTGGACGAACGGTAACTCCCTGTTAACTATGAATCTCAGTAGTTCAATGTATCTTCGCCGATATTTCTGGGAACTCGTATGATCCCTCACCAGGCACCAGAATCCGCACGTGCCTTGATGATCTAATACTTAGCGTGTCTTTGCCACGATGTCGTTGAGAATGTCGGCGACGTCTTCGCAATAGTCCGTCGCTTCTTCCAGTTTCTCATAGATCTCCTTCAACTTCAATATCTCAACGGGGTCACGTGATTCGAAGAGGTTGGCGACCGCGTTGTTCATCAGATCATCGGCAACGTTCTCAAGACGATTAACCTCCACCGTCTTGGTCTCGATAACATCCATCTTAGAGTGATCACGGATCAGTTGAAAGGCCGACAGGAGTTCTACGACGGAGTTGTGGATGACATCCGATAATTCGATCATCGGTTTTGTGGACTGATGGATCTTGTAGAGATCCATTCGAAGAGCTGAGGCATACATCATATCTAGTATGCTGTCCAGGCCACTTGCCAGTCCGATTAGGTCTTCTCTGTCGAACGGAGTTATGAACGTCTGATTGAGAGATTGGTAAATGCCATGAACGATCTCGTCACCATGATGCTCGATCTGTTTTAGTTTGGTGCGGAGGCCTTGAGGATCATTGTAGTCTCGCAGTTTCTCCTGTAGTGTTCGTGATCCCTCAAGGACGTTAGCGCACTCTCGCTCCAATTGTCTTAGGACGTCTTCTTCCTCTACTGTTTTGATCATTGTCATCTTATCTTTCACCTGTTGGCCATAACCAAGATGTACAACATGTCCGCAGCATCCTTAGCCCTGTCGGACGCACTCTCAACCCATGTTAACACGTCCATTAAGACTAGGAGAGCAAGAGGACCTGACGAGGAAAGAATTAGTTTCTTGCGGAGATTGAAGTAGGCGTCGTCTATCTGCTGCTCGATGTTCTTGACCTCCTCCCTTCTCTTCAGAACGTCATCATCGCTATGACCGAAAGCTTCGATGGCAGACCTAAGCGCTCCCGTCTGAGCGACAAATCGCTTGGAGAGGTCTTTGTACATGCTCCAAAATTCTTTCGGGACTCGTTTCTTTGACTGTGCTATTAATTCAAGATTAAGCCCGGCCT
>VBBH01000205.1 GCA_005888695.1 Candidatus Bathyarchaeota archaeon | reverse complement strand
AAGCACAGATGGGGTCCTACCAGAACGGAGACAGCTGTAGGAGACTATGCGAGGGTCTCCGGCTAAAGGCCGTGGGTTCGAATCCCACCGGGCCCGCCACTCCCGTTTACTTCTCAGGTTCTCTACTCTCATTTCAATCTGAGAGTAACTTAGAGAAAAGATGCCGGACTATCCTTCTCCTCTTTAGAGGGCTACCGGACCTTCCTAGTTAGTTAAGGAGAAACGGTTACAACACGTGTATCTCAACGAAGGAACTTTTTTTCGCCCTACAAACCCGAGCGATGACTATGCGGCCCAATCTAACCACTACATTCCATGACACGGTGAGCAGATGCTTCGCCGATGTGTTGGAGACCATGTTAGGCCGTACTGTCCGCATTATGATTCTAGACATATTGGAGACCAATGGTATAAGTCACACCAAGATTTCGGAAGAGTTTAGTCGAGTCTTTGAGGTGCTCGCCAAGTCTTTCGGCGCAAGTTCCAGGGCCGTTCAGCATAAGACAATCGCAGAGGTATATCGAGAGTATTCACAGAAGATCGATTTCGGTTTTTACGACAAGCTTGACGAGCGGCTCTCACTTCTAAGAGTCAAGGTAATCAGGAGTCGACTCTTCCCGAGACATGCGGGACAAGAGGATACATCGACATGATCCCAGAACAGATTCAAGTACTTCTGAAGGTCGACATTTGCGCAAATCGATCGATGGAGACACCTCCGTCGTCCTGAGCGAGAGACTCAATGCAAACAACATTTGGTGTAAGCTTCCTCTGGGAAGACTGCTTCGATCTCTGGAAGCTAGATGGGCAAAGAGTTGAAACTCTCAGTTCCCAGAACGTTAGAGAATTCTCTGGCTAGGCTTCTGTCTCAACCGTTGTCTTAAGCTTGGTCAAGTAATGCTGGCGAAGTTTAGAAATCTTGGGCTCGATCACAACCTGGCAGTAGGGATATCCCCGGTTTCTTTGATAGAATTCCTGATGATAATCTTCAGCCTTGTAAAATGCTTTGAAGGGAACGACCTCAGTGACGATAGGATTCTTCCAAACCTTGGATCCCTCTAGCTCTTTGATGACCCCTTGGGCCGCTTCTCGCTGCTTCTCATTATGGTAGAATATCACGGACCTGTATTGGGTCCCGACATCTGCACCTTGTCGATTCAGCGTCGTGGGATCATGGGTCGTGAAGAATATGTGTAGGATGTCCTCGTATGAGATGATGCTTGGGTCGAAGGTGACTTGAACAGTTTCAGCATGTCCTGTTGTTCCCGAACACACGTCTTGGTAGGATGGATTCGCCGACTTGCCGCCCGAATATCCCGATTCTACCTTCTCAACCCCTTTTAACTGGCTGAATACTGCCTCACTGCACCAGAAGCATCCTGAGCCCAAGGTTGCCACTTCAGAATTCTTAGGGTTTCGCGGCTCTTTAATCGGGCTCATGCATCCCAGAGTAAACTAGGTGCGTTCTTGTTGATTTTACTTTGCTTCGTAGTAAAATGGGCGGTGATGAAACGGTCCTTTACCAGAGAGGTGCCGTAGCAAGGAGGCAGAGATGGAGTTGCCAAAGGGGGAGTCCCTTTAGGTAGAAATAATCAACCATCGAGAGAAAGAACGCGACGAGGAATCTCACCATTTCGTCAAAACCACTCGAGCAGGTTCCTGCTAAGACTAATGTTCTGATCGTCCAGATATAGGTACCGGCGGTCTCCGACCCGGACGCAAGCCAGGACTGCCACAAAGTTTTTGCAAAGTTGTAGGAAGAAGACTGAGAATACGAACGGTTTTTTGAGATCAACCTTTAGAGGACGCGGACACGCCTCGCGTACTTGGACTCATCAATTGACCGTTTCCTTTCGGTTGTTCCTTTTCGAACTCCTCAATCTCTCTTGCCAATTGGTGATACCTTGCAGCCATTGGATGGTTCGGAGCCGACACGATGAAGACAGATTTGCTGAGGGCGCCCTGGACGTCATCAGAGAACGGAAGCAATCCTAGAACGTCCACTCCAAGTCTTGTCCCGAGTTTCTTTGCAAACTTGGAAGCGTCTGCTTCTCTTACTCCGCGAGGGATCATGTTGAAGACGAGGTGAGCTGGCTTGTCGAGGCTGCGGGCTAGCTCTACCATCACGTTGGTGCCGAAGATGTCTTGTTGATCTAGCCGTGAGACGATGAGAAGATGATCGCAGACTCCAGTCGCAAGGAGGGTGTCGTTCTCAATCCCTGGATGGGTATCTATGAAGAGATAGTCCAGCTCGAACAGTTTCTGCAAGCTTTCAAGAGCCTTCATGAAGGACACTATCTCGAAGCCCGTTCGAAGAGTTCGAAGCATAGCAGTGACGTTCGTGCTAGCCGGCATGAAGTATAGTTCACCAGTTTTCAACCCCAGCTTGTCATTCAATCTGATTACTGCTTGGCCGGGGTTCGCACTTCCCATCAATACGTCATTTAGCGTAGCCTGGACATCGGCCGGGTCAATGTTGAATATGACATGAAGCCCCGGTCCTTCAAGGTCCATGTCCATCACTCCGACCCGCCATCCTCTGATGGCGAGAGAGACCGCTACGTTCGAGGTGATTGTGCTTTTGCCGGTTCCGCCCTTGAACGAGTGTACAGCAATGCTCACTCCCATTCTGTTTCTTCCACGCTACTTCTCGTTCCTGAGAGAAGACGCGGTTGCCAACTGGTCCCTTATGGATCGGAAGAAATCGGTAGACTGGACCTTGTTGACGGTCTGCATCACTTTCTCGGTCTCAAGTGCTACAGAGAGGCGTTTCCGCCTTGGAACAAGCCTCCACGCTATGAAAGCGATCAATGCGCCCACTGGAGCAAGTATTGCCATGACAAGCGACATATCGATATTCCAGTACGATGCTGCGCCATCTACGAGCACGTTATGGACTACATTGTCGATGCTGTTGCTCACTGGTCCTGCCAAGTCTTTGGCCGATATAACGACAAGCCACAGTCCCTCGGGGTCGCTACTCTTAATCTGGTAATATCCTATCCACATGGCCTTCGCGGCATCGAACATAAGAGGTACGTAGACTATGGTAACACCATTGTGCACCAACTGGGCCATGGCTTGCCCAGCAGATGCGTGGGACCCGTCAGGGTATGTTATGCTTGCCTGGATCTGGAGCGTTCTTCCATTCTGGGAGTTATCGATGCTTACACTAGTTTGCACTTGGAGAACCGCCGGACTAACGGCGAATCTGACCGCACTGGTCTTTGTCGGACCATTGTTCCCGCTGGGGTCTCCGGATTGCCATGACGGGACAATGATTTGCCAGGAGCCTATTGGGGCAGCGCTTGGTATCTTGAAAGATGCTACGTAACCTCCAGAGCCATCCGGTAATGCTGTTGAAGTAAGAAAGACGGACCCGTCTGGCTGCACCACTTGGAACTCCAAGTATCCGTCTAGCACAATCGATTGTCCAGGGTAGAGCAAGGTCGCGTGGAGTGTGACGTTCTGCGTCCTTTGGTAATCCGTCGCATCTGTACTCAGGCGCGACAGTTGAAGAACAGCACTAGTTACGTTGAACTGGTCTGAGTCCGAGGGGATCTTGATAGTCGTAATGGCTTTGACAGTGAGAGTATAGTTGCCCAATGCGGCGTTTCTAGGGATAACCCATGTGGTCACGATCATTCCTGTGCTGTCGGCTTGTACCGGGACAAGATAATTGCTAGAAGGATCGGGACCCAGAAGGGTCACGTTCGCTCTTTCGAGTGCTCCATACCCCGATGCTTGGAATCGTAGCGTATCGGTTCTTTGGTAAATTGCTCTATCAGCCAGATGCACGGTGAAGCTGGTGGAAGTCGTCACATAGTTGGTGATGAAACCAGACCCCTGAGGGATTAGGTATACTGGACCAGTTTGACGAATTGATACGTTATAATTGCCAACTAGTACTCCACTGCCTTGGAAGTCGTCCGGATAGATTCTGGAGACTATGAAATTCGTCTCGCTGGAGCTTGTGGTGTGACTGACCATGGATGTAGTCGTTATGCCTGCTGGGTCCGTGACATTGAACTCGAATTGGTATGTGGTGGAAGGTATTGCACCGGTCACTGTAAGGGATAGGGTGTTGGTCTGGCCTTCTTGCATCCTCTGGGGTTGGGCGCTCGGGGTATAGCTTGAAACGAAGATGTTGTCCCAGTAGACATCTGTCGCTTTGCCAAGACCTGTTGACTGGAGAGACACTGAGACGACCCGTGGACTCTGAAGGCTCACTCCTAGGGTAATCTCTGCCTGTTTCTTCCAGTTCAATAGTTCATGTTTGGTCCAAGATCCGAGTGAGATAGGGCCCATGTACATACCGGCTGCTTTCTTTGCGCCGGGATAGACCAGCGGGGGGATTGTAGTATTGGATGAACTCCAGTACCAATAGTGCTCGTAAGAACTTCCTTGGTCGCTGATTTGCAGGTGGAGGCTGAGAACACTAGTTCCCATCGAATCAACACTAGTTGCCAACCAATAGAATGAAAGAATCGTTCCGGACGGCAATCCCTCTGAGGGATTATTCACGGTGTTGAAGTCGTATCTCGCGTAGGTTCCGCTACCAGACTTGTCGGTGACGTGTAAAGAGTGACTAGCGGTGTAGTATTGTATCGAGACTTGCGACACGCTACCTGTGCCGAAGGCTTGCCAATATCTGTTGACTGAGGATAATGAAAACGGATTTGCTTCAAAGTCCTGTCTCCATGATTCCTCCACGGTGGCAGTTGTTTGGATGCGTGATTCGTCATCGAGTAACTCGTTTCCTTGTCCGTCGTAGAAGATCTTCAGAGAGGCGGTTGATCCTGCATAGAGACGGAGTGTCAGACGATCTCCGTTCTTAACTGTGGCAGTTACCCCTTGGATAGGAATGTCAATTTTCGTTGTTGTTGCCGTGACCGCGTTGCCGCTTGAGCTTCCTATCAGCGCATTCTGAATCGTACCGTCCAGCGAGTAGATGGATAACTCGGCGGTTAGAGAGCCGGTATCTGTTTGACCAGGTTCCGCCTGGGCGTAAATTGTGACCGTCCAAGTAGATCCCGAGATCTGGCCCTCAGCTAGAGGTTGGGTGTAGAAGAAGATAGAGAACGATTGAGGGATTGAAATTGATGTCTCAGCCTGAGAGGAGGGACTCTGTGCGCTGAGCACGTTCCCAGTTAGACTAACTGATCTATTGAGATAGTAAGTAGGCACATTTACTTGGAAAGCGTTGACTAGAAAGGGTAGAGCTACGGCAAGCGAGAGCCCGATTATGAGGACCGCTAGAGCGAATCTGGAAATATCCCTTGCTCGCTTTCCCGCTTTTTCGGTCTTCAGCCTGACATTCCCCTGTTTTGATTCACCTTTTAGATTGACAAGCTGGCCATCGGGTCTCCAATTATTGCCCCGTTATCGTCGTAAACGATGACCTTGAAATTGTAAGTTCCAGCTCCTAAGTAATTGCATGTGAAGCTGGTGGAGTATGACGATAGACCAGTAGCGTCGAAAGTTGTCGATTTCGTGCAGTACGGGGTCGTGTTACCGTTATAGTGTGCCTGGAGCTCGATCGTGTCCATGTGTCCGGGTATGGTACCATGGCTTCCGGCGATCGTGACCTGGTCCATCACACCTGTGCTTGTCGAACTAAGTGCTTGTTTGGCTATGCCATACGCATGGCCCTTTCCGAGTCCGCCGTT
>VBBH01000204.1 GCA_005888695.1 Candidatus Bathyarchaeota archaeon | reverse complement strand
CGACTTTTAATGGCTATTGAACTTCTTTGCGTAAAAACTGTACTTGAGAGTTATAATCCGAATCTATCCTTTTCTTCCGCTGCAAACAGAAAGATGCGAACGAAAAAGTTCATGCAAACGCTCGACTCCAAACAATTCGTAGAACTGGAGGATCTCGCTAAGAAGAGAGGGACGAATGTTCAGACTTTCATCCGAGCGATAGTGATTCCGGAATGGCTCGTTACCCTGCAGAGCGAAGGACCGGTCGGACGGTCCAGACCATTGAAAGGACAAGGACGCCGGCTGCGCGAGCGACGAGTAGCCCACAAAATCCGAGCCTAGTCACGTCCTAGACGAACCTACATGTCGTTGAGGCGAGAATTTAGCTATGGTTTGACCCAGAACTATACAGCATCTTACTTATCTTCCGCAGAAAACCATTCGATCCCTCATGAAAACGACCTCTGATGATTGTTGGATATGTCAGAGTCTAGAGAAGGATCGTCACCTAGTCTTCTATGAAACTGAGACTTCGACTGCCAAATTGAATCCTGACCAGTACTTCCTCGGCTACTCGTTCGTTGTATTCAAGAAACACGCGTTAGAGCTGTATCAAATTAATGATGAAGATCGAAGAGAATTCCTCGAGGACATGTCAAATGTTGCCCGTGCCTTGGCCTTGGCTTTCAAACCAGACAAGATGAACTATGAACTCTTGGGCAATGGCCAGCCACACATGCACTGGCACTTGGTCCCGAGGTACCGATCGGATCCCCTATGGGGTCGTCCAATATGGACCAGTGGCACCAAGAGGAAAAGGCTAGGCCAGGAAGCCTATGCCGACTTAGTAAATAGAATCCAGAAACATTTGAAATAGCAAGAAAGAAGGGCCCGCAAATCCCGTATTATCCATAAACCATCACATCCCAATGGAGGTAACATCAGCCTAGTGTAGAGAGTGTCTGTCTCCTCAAATGAGAATCCGACTGCGGACGAAAGAGTGTTCGAGCGGAGATCAGTCAGGAGCTTCAAGGAATGTCAGTCGCGAGTCTTCTAGACCTAATTGCAGTCTTACCCCCGTTGATCGCAATCTTCTATCTTTATCGTCAAAAGGGCTCTTCGATAGGCCTAGCTAGAGACAATCTATTCCGCCTCTCCATCTACTTCCTTGCTCTTGTCGGGTTCGATGCATTACGAAACTTCGTTCAAGATCAGTCGGTCGTAATTTGGACAATCTATGGAACCATATTTTCCCTCGGCTTAGTCATTCTCTCTTTTGGACACATGGCCGCAGTCGTCAACTACTGCCCAGACGTGAGGACACTCAAAGAATCGCTCATTCGTTTGCTTAGACCATCTATTGCGAACGCGATCTATCACTCCTTCAACATGATAGGCATCGTTTGGATCGTTGGCTCGATCGTCGCGTTGGTAGGGGGGACGACCACATCAACAAATGCCTGGCTTGGCGTAATGTTTGTTCCTCCGCAATGGTACGTGACATTCACAACAGCGTTGATGGCGCCACTAATTGCCTACCCTAGCGTTCTGCTACTGCTCGCGATAAGTCGGGCAAAGGTGAGCAACGTGAGGGCGTCCCTAGTCATGCTTCTCGCAGGGTGGCTCTCGCTACCAACATCACAACTCGTCTTCCTAGTCCAAACTGACTCGAATTCATTGCCGACTCAGATCGGACTCATCTCAAGTTCCCTATTCTTCGTTCTCTGTGCCATTGCTGTCCGAGACAAGTCTGGAATAATACATGTGTTGACAAGTCAGCTGACTCCGCAACCGATGCTGAAGGGTGGACAAAGATATCTTGTACTCCACGATGGAGGGAAAGAAATCGTCTCATTTCTCGCCGCGTCACTTCAAAGCGTCGTCGAGGCAGGCGGGCGGATAATAGTCAACTCGGTGGGTCCAGGCTCAATGATCGAGGGCCTGACAAAGGGGCATCCAAAGTTTGGCGGCTGGGTAAGTTCTGGAAAGATAGTCGGAAGCGCAGAGTTTCGGAGCACAAAAACGCGGGAAAGCCTCTCCGAACGGCTGAACCCGGGACCCACACTGTTTACGTACGTGACCGAATTGGATCCAGAGGATCTTCGAAATACGCGATTCTCATTAACCGAAGACATCCACGACAAGAATCAACCCGTCTCTGAACTCTACCTAATGGAAAGTAGCAAGGCACCCCGTCCCCTGTTGTCAGAATTCCTAAGAAATAATGCTGAGGTGGAGGTGCTCAATCTTTCCGACACAAAGGACACCTTCTCCAACCTCATCGATCTAGATCATCAACGCGTTCAGGGGTCCAAGATACTCCTAGAATATGATTCAGGCGCAAGTCATGAAGACGTCGTCAATAGATTCTTCACGGAAGGAGCTTCGAACGCTGAACTCTGCGCGCTTTTCACCTCGAAATCCAGCAAGCTATATCGAACCTTGAAGGGGAACAAGATGGTCAAGGTAATAGCCGCCTCCTCCCTAGTCTCATCAATGAGCGAATTGCCCGATGGCGAGGTCGAGATACCAGATCGTGAGTTGGGACTTGTGGCCTCGATAGCCTCTGAACTGTTAGAGAACAATAAGACGACGAACGTCAGTATTGTCTTCGACAGCTTAGCTGAGCTCATAATGGGCCAGCATTGGGAACAAACCTATTCAGGAATCAAACAGCTATTCGAACTAGTAAGCGTTCCCAACTCGACCGTAATATTTCTGGGAAACCGGGAAACCATGGACCCTAGACTCCTAGGCGCCATCAGGAGTTTCTTCACTGTCCAACTTAGACTGGACAGCACAGGTCTCCATCCGGTCAAGTTGAAGTTGACCTAGTCCTTCTTGAGAGCTTCGACTTTCGAACGCGTCAGGTAAAGCCTATTTAACCGGCGGATTTGCCCGCTATCGAAGCGGGATTCGCGCGGGGCGTAAAGGGTCCTATCGTGGAAAGTCTCAGTCATGATATTCTAATCATCGGTGGAGGAGGGGCCGGCCTTAGAGCTGCGATCGCCGCCGCCGAGCATAACCCAAAGCTCGACATTGTCATAGCGTCGAAGACCTATCCGATGAGGAGCCACACTGTCTCAGCAGAGGGCGGGATGGCTGCTGCGACCCGTGAATATGACAGCCTAGACAAGCACGCGTTCGACACGATCAAAGGAAGCGACTTCCTTGCAGACCAGGATGCCGTTGAATATTTCGTGTCGGAGTGTCCGAGGGAGGCTGTCCTTCTTGAGCATTGGGGATGCCCCTTCAGCCGTGACCCGGACGGACGGATTAGCGTCCGAGCCTTTGGCGGCATGAGCGTCAAACGGACCCTGTTCGCCGGGGACAAGATTGGGTTCCACATGCTTCACACGCTCTTCCAGACCAGCCTGAAGCATGAGAACATCCACCGCTATGACGAGTGGTTCGCGACATCCATCCTTGTTGAAGACGGACATGCATCGGGTGTAACCGCGATCAACATGCGGACCGGCGAGATGTCATCGATTCTCGCCAAAGCAGTCGTCCTCTCCACAGGGGGCTGCGGTAGGATATACAAGTTCACAACGAACGGTTGGATCAAGACGGGCGACGGCATGGCTCTCGCCTACAGGGCAGGAGTTCCATTGAAGGATATGGAAATGGTCCAGTTCCATCCAACCCTCCTGCCAAACACTGGCATCTTGATGACAGAGGCCGCCCGCGGAGAAGGCGGATACCTGATCAATAAGGACGGCGAGCGCTTCCTCAAGCGGTACCTCCCTGGCAAGATGGAACTCGGACCCAGAGACATCATTTCTAGATCAGAGATGACCGAGATCAAGGAAGGACGCGGGTTCGAGGGACCCTACGGAAGCTATGTCCTACTCGACATTCGACACTTGGGTGAAGACGTAATCAACAAGAAACTATCGTTTCTCAAAGAACTTGCAGAAAAATACGCTGGTGTCGATCCAGTTCATGAACCGATTCCAGTCCGTCCCGGCCAACACTACATCATGGGCGGAGTCAACACGGACAAGACTGGATACACGGGCATACCTGGACTTTACGGGGCCGGGGAAATGGCATGCGTTTCCATCAACGGGGCCAACCGATTAGGAAGCAACTCATTGACCGAATGTCTAGTCTTCGGTGCCGCCGCCGGAAAGGCAGCCGCAGAATATGCTATGCGTCAATCAATGCCTCACTTAGGCAATCCATTGCAGGGTGTCGCCATGCAGGAGGAAACCCGCGTGTATGACCAAGTCATGAAGCATGAGGGAGGGGAAAGGATCTCTTCGATACGATCCGAAATGCAATCTACCATGGACGAGTCTGTTGGGATTTATCGGGACGAGAACGGTTTGTCCCAGGCCACAAGGAAGATCGCCGAATTAAAGGACCGGATGAGGAACGCGTCTGTCGAAGACCGAGACCACGTGTTCAACACCGAACTAGTCTCCGCCCTAGAATTGGACTTTATGCTAGATGTAGCAGAGACGATCGCCTATTCAGCACTTTACCGACGGGAATCTCGTGGCGCTCACACTCGCACAGACTATACGAATCGTGACGACGCCCAGTTCCTGAAACACTCTATGGCATATTGGGATCATGGACGGCCGCGTATCCAGTATAGTCCAGTCACTATCACTCGATGGCAACCAGAGGCCAGGGTGTACTAGACAAGATGACGAAAGAATCAGGCGTCGAAACAGCTACTTTGAAGGTCTTCAGATATAGACCCGAGGTTCAGACTGAGCCATACGTCCAGGAATACAAGGTCCCCTACCGACGAGATATGGTTGTCCTTGACGCGTTGAACTACATCAAGGATCACATCGACGGAACACTCTCCTATCGATGGTCATGCCGCATGGGCATCTGCGGCAGCTGTGGAGCAAACGTTGACGGAGAGCCGAAGCTTACCTGTGCCAGCTTCCTGCATGAATTCAAGGGCAAAGAGATCAAGATTGAACCGCTCGCCAATTTCCCAGTAATCAAAGATCTAATCGTAAACATCGAGGATTTTATGGAAAAACTGGACCATATCAAGCCCTGGATAATCCGAAAAGAGGAAACGCCTCTAGAAAAGGGCGAGTATCGACAGACTCCTGATGAATTGGAGGCTTACAAGCAATTTTCAATGTGCATAAACTGCATGCTCTGCTACGCCGCATGCCCAATCTACGGCATGAACGAGGAATTCTTGGGTCCCGCAGCGACCGCGCTGGCATACCGGTACATCGCCGATACACGGGACCAAGACCATGAAGCCCGCTTTCCAATAGTTCATGACAAGGAGGGAGTTTGGGAATGCACCCTAGTAGGAGAGTGCAGTGTTGCATGTCCAAAAGGGGTGGATCCCATGCTCGCGATCCAGAAGACCAAGATTCTCGGAGCAACACAGATACTGAAGCCTCCACGGAGAGGAAAATAACTTGACCCGTGAAAACGCACCATCCAAGTATCCCGAGTACAGAAAACAACTAGGCCCGGGATGGTGGCTATCCAATCAGCGCTACACCCTATACATGATCAGAGAACTGACGAGCTTCTTCATCTCCATCTATGCGATAATTTACATCTACCAACTGTCACTGCTGGCGTCGGGGGATTTTTCCAGCTATGATCTTTTCGTCCGGAA
>VBBH01000203.1 GCA_005888695.1 Candidatus Bathyarchaeota archaeon | reverse complement strand
CTTATCGGTCTATAGGCTTCTCGAAACCGAGTCGGTGTGGGATTTGGGCCCTTAGGCTATGATTTTCTCTTCTCTCCAACAAGGCGAAAAACAATTAACGAGCAAATTAACCCCACGAACTCTGTACCAGCATTGACGATCAAGACTTCCATTCGAGGTATCGATCGATGGATCGAAACGCACAAGGACGATCTTGTCGACCTTACATGCCGACTCGTAAACATAGACACAACTGTTCCCCCAGGCCGCAACTATAACAAGATAGCCCATGTCCTGGCCGGCGAGCTGAAGCAGCTAGGCTCGACACCGACGATCAGTTACATTCCCCAGTCAACCTTCAAAAAAAGAGCCAATATCGAAGCCGGCCTAGAAGGCCCGAGACCCAACGTCTACGCGACAATCAAGGGCAAAGACAAGGGTCCGAGAATCGTATTGAACGGCCATATGGACGTCGTCCCGGCCCAACAGGACGGCTGGAAGACCAATCCGTTCAAAGCAACTGTCAAGTCAGGAAAGATCTACGGACGCGGCGCAGCCGATATGAAAGGATCGGACGCATGCATGCTCTACGCGATCAAGGCTCTAGTCGAAACAGAGACGCCTTTCAACGGATCGATCATGTCGACCTATACGACCGATGAAGAGGTCGGCGGATATACAGGCGTGAACTATCTCGCCGACAAACAAATCATCACAAAGGACATTGACTACGGCCTCTCAACAGATACAGGAATCGAGGCGATAGACATAGCGAGCCTAGGCGACATCGAATTCGTAATCACCGTCCACGGCGTATCCGCCCATTCTGGACGCGGATGGACAGGGGTCAACGCGATAGAACATGCCTCGGCACTCATCGAACGTTTCATGACGGTCGGGGTCGAGATTGGAAGGAAACGGTCGAGGATAAGGACGGAGCCTGTTTACGGAAGCAGATGGATGAGGCCAGGGGTCTACGTGACCATGATAAAGGGAGGAATCAAAGGTAACATAATCCCGGACAATTGCGAGTTACTGGTGGACAGACGTTTCATCCCTGAAGAGAATGCTGAGACCGTCAGACGAGAAATCGCAGAAGTGGTCCGGGGATACTCGCGTGAGACAGGAGTTCGCATTACGAACAAACCCTTGCCCGGCTATAATCCTATGATGACACCGCCCGATCATCCGCTTGTCAGGGTGGTCAGAAAGGCGGCTAGGCGAGTCTTGGGTGCAAATGTGCCAGTAGGCGGAAGCCAAGGATCTACAGACATGGCTACTCTAAGTGCGTTGGGCATACCGGTCGCTATACTTGGTGCCACAAGAGCAGAGAGCAATATTCATGGAATAAACGAACATGTCCGAATAGACGATCTAGTGAGCATCACGAAGATCATGGCACAATCCTACCTGGAGCTTCTGTCCGCTCGCCAATGACTCCCCTTCTCGCTTCCGACGGTATCAACACGAATTTCCCCACCGATACTCACATGGCCGGTCCACCGAGGCATACAGAGTGGCCCAGCCCCAGCCCTACGAGCCATTAGCCAAGGCTCCAAAGGAAATACGGACAGCCGCCACCCTAGCCCAAGTCTGCAATGCCGCGGCAAGAATCACCAGCATCGCAACATCCACCATAATCATCGCCACCTTACCCGAATGGTTCCCCGGACTACTAACACTACAACCATTATCGATCGCCCTAGTTGTGCTGACCATTGGCAGTTTCAGTCTAGCTAAGAGAGCAGCCCACATCAGTGAACAGGTTGGAGAGCAGAAGCTGGAAAAAGCCCGATCCTCCAGTCTGGTCGGTTCAATACTAGGTCTCACAATCGGAGGATTCCTCCCCGGACCATTCTACCTCCTACTCTACATGAGCATCGGAAAAGCGATGGTGAAGAGAACACCAAACGATGGATTGGTAACAACGATCTACATGCCGCCGCAGCCTAGCGGGGGAATATTCCTCGGCCGATATCTCGGCTGGGTTTCGATGTACCTCCTCGTACTATACATAGGCTACACTCAACTTCCCACGGGTCTCCGGGGAGTGAGCGATTGGCTCTCCCCGGTTTTCGGAATACATTTCAACACGTTAATCGTAGCCGCCTATCTAGTTTTCACAAATCCACTTACAAACCCGGCCATATTCTCGCTCTGGATGACTGCCGGCCTTGTCGGAGGCTTGATCGCTGGAGGCAGGACAGGAAGAGGATTCACTGTCGGCCTGACAGTGTTCCTCTCGACGCTCGGAGCGATGGGACTAGCCGCCCTGGCAATATTCAGAAGCTTCTATGTATCAATCAACTCCATCAACATCCCGCCAATACCGACAGGATTCTCGATCACTGCGTTGGCTAGCGGGCCTATTGCACAGGATCTGATTCCTGTCTTTCTCCGTCCAGGCGCGTCTCCATTCGATCCAAAGGTCATACAGAGTGCTCTGTTAATCCTCATCAGAAACGCCGGATTGATCTTTGCAATAGTTACGATCTCCGGACGAGCTGGCGCTCTAGCTTGGCAGGGCGGAGTATACCTGTCGAGGATTGTGCTGAAGATGCTGAAGGGAATTCCGCACTCTTCAAAACAGGAAGACGGCGCGAAAGTTGCTGAGCCACCTCTCATCAAGATAGGTCTAGTCCTTCTGATAATTGGCTTAGGACTTTGTATTCCAACAACGACACGTGCTACCAGTCCCGTCCTCAGGGCAGGACCGGCGGGTCCATATCAGCAGTTCTTGACGGTTGGATTTGACCGATTCGGAGCTCCAAATGCCAGCCTCCGTCTAGCCTCGCTAGACCTCTCGGCAAACGGACTCGTCTTGGATTCCAATTATGACCAGAGCAACTTTACCATGCTTGTGATTAACAACAATTATCCTGAAGGATTCCCTCAAGGCGCTTCCAACTTTCCACTCCAGCTCTTCTCTCAGCCGTCGCTTGTGACGATGTACTCTACAGATGGACCAACCGCCATTGCGAGATCGAACACAGTCGCCTCCCAGTTCTCTCGTGCACTAGGAACAACATTCACCTATGCTCTCTCGTTGCCAATTGGAAATGGCTGGATAAGCCTTTACGCGGCGGACCAATCACTTTCGAACAGTGCTATGCTCAACAAAGCACTCTCGATACTTCCATCAGGCGGGTTCTCTGGACTTCTTAGTGCGGATAGGATAAAGGATCAAAAATTTTCAGCGATGCTTGGATTAATACCGGGAAAGATAGGCAATGTCACACTCCCGAGATCCTTTGGTTTCATGCTCAACACCAAATGGTCCCGGCAATACTTCAAGGAGGGACCACACCAGTTCAGCCTAGCCACCCTGCTGGGCGCTAGTGCTAGTATAACCGGGACCGCGGCAGCAAATGCGTCGATCATTGCCGTAAACTTCGAGCAAGGAACACGTCTATTCAGCTACAGCCCTGTTTCATCCAATACTTACTATGTCCCTCCAACATGGACATTGTTCTTGAACGCTACATCAAACTTCTCCACACCTGATCTCACTGCCACATTCTCCTACCCCTTCGCACCAAACATAATATTCGGGAAAACCGTCAGCCCGGCGACAGGAACGGTCGGGGCCACGCATACCGTCACGATTTCGATTCAGAACATGGACAACGTTCCCGTCAGTATGGTCAATCTAACAGACCCACAAGTTCCATCTCCCTACCACAGTACACTAGCACTTGCGCCCGACGGGACACAAGTCGTCCGAGTTCCCTCCCTTGCAGCCAGTGCCGCTTCATCCAGCACGTATCAAGTCACAACGAAGAGTAGCGGTGCATACTCGTTATCTCCAGCTACAGGCGAGTTTTTGTGGACATTGTCCAATGGAACAATCATACGATACTCCGCAAGCACTGAGGAAACTACCCTAGTCTCGCAGAGTGGCCCGATGGTTCAGATCACTCGAGCATTCAACGACCTACAACCCTATTCGATGCTTCTCTTGGTTCCGTTCCTTGTTCCCCCTATCGTGGAAACAATCAACCTGTTCCAGAAAATGAGTAAGAAGAGACGAACGAAAAATAACCCGCCTATAAACCCAGGGGCCCAGAAATAGCCTGACAGCACGACCACAGCTAAACCGGAAGATTCCCTCAATAATCGGGCGGAATAGTTTCAACCAAGACACAGGTCCAAAAATTAGTCGTTTTCTGCTATGAAACGAGCAGTTTACATTCAAAATCTGATCTTTCCCTCGTAAAAACTGAGCACGAGAGGGGGGAGGGTGTACTGGTAAGAAAGAATTTTCTGAGCGTGGAAAGCATAGAGTCGGGAGGATTAGTTTCGGAAAGCAGGGGAATACTTTCGAGCAAACGAGACGTCTCTCTCCCGACGTGTGTGGAGACCCACTGAGTTTGACTCAAACAACCATCAGCAATCTTGACCAGTCGCCAAAGGCGGGCAAGAAATTAAGAGTGAAGGTTCAACCCTATCCTTTCAGATAGGAGGTTCGCTCGAGATTGTCCCGTTCCTCAAAAGAACTGTATGTGAAGAAGATCAAGAACGGCACGGTCATCGATCATATCTCAGCCGGTCATGCCTTGGACGTGCTGAAAATTCTCGGGATCGACGGAAGAGAGGGCCACACAGTCAGCGTTGCAATGAACGTCCTATCCGAAAAACAGTCCAAGAAAGACATTGTCAAAGT
>VBBH01000202.1 GCA_005888695.1 Candidatus Bathyarchaeota archaeon | reverse complement strand
CGGTACAGACTTCGTCTTCAAGTCCAACCAACTACCAAATCGGTTCGATAACGGGACAGGATTAAAAGAGCTATTCAGAGAAGCAACCCTTTAAGCCCAGCACTGTTAATAACGAATTCAGAATCTTGTGGCCACGTGACTTTGGGGATTCCAGAGAGAACCGGGACCCAGAAGTCACACTTGCTCTGACCGAGGTTTGGAAAATCAAAAAATTACCAGACATTGAACGGGGCTACATAGAGGACTAGCTGGTATTTGGAAACAGAACAGAAGCTGGAGAGACGGCCTCCAACCCCTCCAGAACCCGTCCAGGACCAGCCGACAGTCCCACTCGATCCTCAAACTGGGACAAGCGAACTAACACTAGACATTCCACATCCGGAAGAGGCATCCGCCTCAACTAGCGGCCTATCGAAGAATCCGACACTACAAAGACAGCTGCTAGAAGCAGCACTCTACGTTTCAGGTCGACCGCTCGACCTAAAGACGCTTGGTAACGTGATTGGCGCCCGTTCTGAAGACAAAATACGAGCAATAGCCCAGACTGTCATGGAGAAATACAATCAAAACGAGAGCCCTATCCAGATCGTCGAGCTGCCCGATGGACGATGGGTTATGCAACTCAAAGCCACTATGACCAAATACGTCCGTAGATTGTCCAACCGTCCATTATTGACCCCGGGACCCCTCAGGACCCTTGGGTTCATCGCTTTGAAGCAGCCCGTCAAACAAGCCTACGTAGTCCTCGTTCGTGGAAAACTCGCCTACGGACACGTCAAACAACTGAGGGAAATGGACCTGATAACAGATGAGAAGGTTGGAAAAACCAGGGTCCTGAGGACAACAAGCACCTTCGCCGACTACTTCAACCTCAACCATGACGTGATCGAGATGAAGAAGGAGCTAAAGTACGTCTTCGGTAATCCCGACGCCCCCAGTGCTTAGGGAAAATATCACTCCACTCTCACTCTCGTTCGTTGCATATAGCCACCTGGGCCTTCTGTTCAGTTAACGATCAATTCCAGAGCCTCTCTTCATGTGTTCTTACAACGTTCCTGCCTATCTTCCAGGTAATCCACCCCATCTGAACGGCATTACTAATAATCTGGTATCGTTATCCGGTTTAATACCAAGAGTACAAACTCGATGGTACCCGAATCATTCTCGTTGACCCGATCCTGTCAATACAGGACCTTGGTAATGTCCCCTAGGTCTGTTTCCTGTCTCGAACTTCTTAGTCAAACATAGCCCTACGTCCCCGATACGCCCATGATTCTGAGCGTCCTCAACAATAAGGGCGGCACAGGGAAGACCACTACTAGCGTGAACGTTGCAGCCGCGCTCGCAATGCGAGGCATGAAAGTTCTCTTAGTAGACTTAGACCCGCAAGGCAGTGCGACTACAAGCTTCGGAGTCGAGAAAGCCAAACTCCCCAGCACGATCTACAATGTCTTAACCCAAAACAAGCCCCTGGCCGAAGTTCTACTACCAACTCCCGTAGAGAATCTCACCCTCGTCCCATCGAACCTAGACTTCACAGGAGCAGAAGTCGAACTACTCTCCGCACCAGGCAGAGAATACATACTACGCAACATGCTCAAACCAATACAGGACAATTATGACCACGTAATAATCGACTGTCCACCCAACATTGGACTGTTAACTCTCAATGCATTGATCACAAGTAGTCTATTGCTTATCGCTGTGCAGTGCGAGTACTATCCAATGGAAGGGTTACCCTCCCTGCTCAGGATCATGGACCTCGTTACCACCCGTCTCAACGCCAAATTCGATTATCGCATAGTCCTAACAATGTTCGACCGCAGAACCGCACTATCCCGCAAGGTCCAGGATATGGTGAAGGCAAACTTCGGCGAACGCGTCCTCAAAACTGTCGTCCCACGATCCGTCCGAATGGCTGAAGCACCAAGCAAGGGAGTGCCCGGGATTATCTATGACAAGAAGAATCCTGCTAGCGAAGCCTACAGGAACCTGGCGGTCGAACTGCTACGTGTTCCTGTGGTCATCGAAGCCTAAGTCTCCGATCTCTAGAGCTGAGCCGGCATATTGGCTACCGGTCTAGACCGGCTCGTACCACAGAGACTCGGCGATGGAACCACTCCGAGAACTCTAGGCGCATCATTATTGCATGAGGCCTGCGTAGAGGCCCTATCCGACTCAGCATTCCCAGTCTGGTCTGTCAAGGCCAAAGCACTACTCCTATACTTGATCAAGACGGACGAGGATGGAGCAAGAGATTGGGCCCGGAGTAGCAGTGCAGAAGTCGAAGAAGCCTTGCGAGCCAAATATCCGGAATTGTACAAGGCAGTCGCGGAAGAGTTGCAGTCGAGGACCGTCCCTGCCAGCGAGCCGGATAAAGAAACCTAGTTAAGCCACTCTGCAAACCCGCGCGATTCATCATCCATGTCAACAGGCAGTATGCCAAAGCCAGGGGACACAGTGTCCGTAACACTCCACAACAAAGAAACAATCGAAGGAACCGTAGAATGGGTCGACGGAAACGGCGCATGGATCAAGGGCGCACAGAGAGCCCGCTGGGTCCCCATCGAATACTTCGTAAGACCTGATCTGGTCAATCCGCCACCTAAGCCTGCAAGTGAATTAGGAGAGAAAGCACCGAAGGCCCGGAAAGAAGATTCCGAGTCCGAGGAATAAGTGCACACTCCAATAATTTTCCATCCCCGACCTCTCAACAGTTTGACGGCAAGATCCAGAGTCAAGGTACATATCCCATGAAGCAACATCCGTTCAGGTGGGACGTTAGTCAAGCGTGAAGCCCGAATATTCTCAATCAACGATAGTATCATCCGTCCCTAAGACAGCTCACGCGAACTACATCGTCTATTCACAACTCATTCTCACAATGTTGATCTGGGGAGCAGCTTGGCCCGTGGGACGCGTGCTCGCAGCGGGACTCCCGACTGTTTCGATCGCAGTGATCCGTTACGTTATCGTTGTCCCGGTTCTCTTTCTAATCCTCCGCTTTCGAGAAGGCAAGATCCACATTCGAAGAGAATGGATTCCCACACTCGTTCTGCTCGGTATATTCTCCACGACACTCTACCAGATCTTCTTCCTCTACGGTGTAAAGTACGCTGCTGCCAGTGACGATAGCATTGTTATCGGCGCGGGCCCCGTAATGATCGGTGTCCTCGCCAGCGTCTACGCACAGGAACGACTGACAAAATGGAAAATTCTCGGTCTACTAGTCGGATTATCCGGCGTTGTCCTGATTGGTTTCCTCAGTCCCAACACTGGAGTTCTAAACCGTCCCTTGGGGCTCAGCCTCGTCTTCTTCGGAGCATTATCCTACGCTCTCTATACGATCCTCCTGAGAAGATTCGTCCAGAAAACCAACTTCAACCAAGAGGGCATTCATGTTAGCAGTCTCTCGATCAATTCCTGGATGGCCGTCTTCGGCCTAATCTTCCTCGCCCCATTCTCCCTTGTCGAACAACCCTGGAACTATACATGGAACTTCAACTCATGGATAGGAATACTCTACCTCGCCCTACTCTCCACAATAGTCGGCTACTACCTCTACATCGAGGGGGTCACAAAGATCGGCGCGGGAAGAGCCTCAATATTCAGCAATCTCGTCCCTGTCTTCGGAGTCCTAACAAGTGCACTCATCCTACAAGAAGCAGTCAGCGTCTGGACCGTCGTGAGCTTACTACTCATTCTGACTGGCGTGTATCTAGTTAACACCAAACGCGCCGCCTAGAAACCGTTCCTTGTTGCACTCAAGTAGTGGGTTCTACGACCTGATGTAGAGGCGTCGGCCAGAATTGAGGAAGAAGAATTCCGTGGAGATCGTCACCATTGGAAACGAGTTATTGATCGGGCACACACTGGACACGAACAGCAACTGGATTGCACAGAGGTTAAGGGACCACGGCTGGCTCCTCCGCAGGATCACGACGATTCCGGATTCTTTGAATGAGATTGCGACCGCCGTTGAGGAATCGTTGCGTCGAAAGCCTCGATTGCTGTTTACATTAGGCGGGTTGGGACCAACGCCTGATGATATGACATTGAAAGGCATTGCCAGAGCTCTGGGCACACGGGTCCAACTGAATGAGACTGCATTGGAGATGGTGCGTCAATTCTACAAAAGAATGGAAAGGCCGGCGAAGATGATCGGTCCGAGGAGAAAGATGGCGATGCTGCCCAAGGAGGGTAGTCCATTGAGTAATTCCGTGGGGACGGCACCTGGAGTTCTGATCGAGAAAGGATCCACGACAATTATTTCATTGCCCGGTGTTCCACGGGAAATGGAAGCCATCTTCAGAGAATCGGTTATTCCATTACTCGAGAAAAGTGGCGGGAGAGCTCCCATCGAGACAACTCTAAAAATTGATGGAATTGTCGAGTCGGCGTTCGCCCCGGTGATTACACGAGTAAGGCGCCTATTTCCAGGCCTATACTTCAAGTCTCATCCTCGCGGCAGCGAGACTACTGGACGACCGTTGATCGAACTTCACATTTACAGTCTAACTGAGAGTGGAAGGGAAAAGCTTGGCGAGGCTGCTTCCTACATCCTGAAGCAGTTGAGTGAGCTTCGGATTTCCAAGTAACGTGAAAAGAGCTCTTCTGTCTCTAGAGGGTCGAGCCACAGGACTGACATGTCCTCTGGCTTGGAGTATTGCCGCGACCGCACTGTTCACAATAGACAACTCCTCCAAGCGTTGCCAAAGACTCTACAGACTCCCTGGGCATATCGTTCAAGCGCATCAACACGTCTCCCGATTCGGGATCGTGGACGCTTACGTTGTAGACGGCTGTTCCACCTTGGTCGTACGAGGAGTCTTGGGCTAGAAAGCGGGCTATTGGTTCTCCCTTGAACAATTTCCTAGGAACCTGTCCTACAACTCGTCCAGCCTTAGTCTCGACCAATCGATAATTCGTCAAGTAATAATCGATACTGCTACGTCCTCCATAGTTCTCCCAGATGATCAACCCTCCAATCCCGGCGAACAGTAATCCTGGCCCTGCTGATACTGCTGTGAACCAGTTGCAATAAGCGAATGAGCTGCAACTATTGATCAACGGATACGATCCCACCATTACGAATAGGGCTCCAACGCCCAGGAATATTCTTCCAAGTGGTGTTCCGCCCAA
>VBBH01000201.1 GCA_005888695.1 Candidatus Bathyarchaeota archaeon | reverse complement strand
GAGCACGAGGTTGTATGGCATGACCACGGTATGAGAGGGAAGTGGGATGATTATTCGGATTCCGGGTATAGTCCCGGCTCCTGCTTCTCGGCTTTCTCGGGCTCTTTGTTCTCTGGCTTCTTCTCGTCCACGGTTTCCGGCTCGGGCTTCCTCCATTCCTGCAGTGGCGGGAAAGAAGGAACGGGAGTCTTCGATTTTTCA
>VBBH01000016.1 GCA_005888695.1 Candidatus Bathyarchaeota archaeon | reverse complement strand
ATCTTGAAAACCATCATTTTAGTGCTCGACAACTGTCTCGTGCTACCGTTCACCCGTAATTCCATTTTCATGTTGTCCGGTTCTCCAGCCTGATCAGGCGTTACAAGGTAGGGTCCCATTGGCGCGAAAGTTGCGAAGTTCTTCCCAAGGTTACAGAATCCACGCTTCATCTCCGCAAATTGAATATCACGCGCGCTGATATCATCAAAGACACTGAAGCCTGCGACGTAGTCCAACGCGTCCTCCTTCGGCACATCCTTACACCTCTGCCCAATCACGGCTGCGAGTTCGACCTCATAGTCGAGAAGCTTGACTTTTGGCGGGTAGAATATCGGTGCCAAGTGACCCGTCAATGCGGAAGGGGCCTTCAAGAAGGAGATAGGGAAGGGCGGCAGGGAGCTCGTTCCTTCTTTGAGATGATCGGAGAAGTTGCCTCCCATGCAGATGATCTTGCCCGGCCTCCTTACCGGCGGAAGCACTGTCACGCGATCCAGCTTGACAACTTGATTCTTTCCGCCACCGACACCATTCTTGATTGCGGACTGCACTTTCTTCTCAATGTCCCGTCCCTGAAGGAATTCTAGTAGCGGCTCTCCAGAATCTCCTGATTTCTTGACTTCAACAATCTGGTTTGATTCTGTTGAGGCTCCGATTTTTTCCTGCCCGTCCGTGTCTCGATACCTTGTGAGTCGCGTTATCGATCCCTCTCCAAATGCCCTGTATGCGGGACGCGGCTGCAAAGGCCGGCTCTTAAGCCCTCTCCGGCACTCTAAGCCGATTATTGTTTGGACAGAGCTTTCTTCTTCCGAGTCTCGGCTATTTCGTCCAGAAGAGCTCTCACAAGCTGGAGCTGTCGATTCAATTCGAGACTGTTCTGCCGCATCTTATCGAGCGAAATCAAGATGGCGACGCGTTTGTTGGTCAACCGCTGATAGATGATAGAGCAAGCCGAAACTGATGCGCTTGTACTGGGGAGCCTTTTTTAGACACTGACAAAAATCAAGTCTCTCAGAAAAGAGAGTGTAGATGAGTGGGAGCGATGAAGACTGTCGGGGATTATCGGATCGAGAAGGACACTATGGGCGATGTGAAGGTTCCGAGCTGGGCTTACTGGGGCGCGCAGACCCAGCGGGCTGTCGACAATTTCCCGATATCTAGTCTTCGCTTTTCGAAGGATTTCATTCGGGCACTCGCTTTGGTCAAGCTTGCTGCAGCAAAGGCCAACATGCAACTTGGATTACTAGATGAGAAGAAAGGGAATGCGATAGTCTCGGCGGCGAAGGAGGTTATGGAAGGTTCACTGTACGAACACTTTGTCGTGGATGTATTTCAGACTGGGAGCGGGACGTCAACGAACATGAACATGAACGAAGTCCTCGCCAATCGTGCGATCGAACTGTTGGATGGCGAGAGAGGGCAGAAGGGACTCATCCATCCGAACGATCACGTCAATATGGGACAGTCGACCAATGACGTGTTCCCCTCATCAATCCACATCGCGGCAGCTGAAGCGGTGACTCGGAAGCTATTACCGTCTCTGCAGGTTCTAGCTAGGTCCTTGGACGGCAAAGCGAAGGAGTTCGAGGATATTGTCAAAGCGGGCAGAACTCATCTTCAAGACGCTGTCCCGATTACTCTTGGCCAGGAATTCAGTGGATATGCGAGCATGATAAACCACGGAATTAGACGAGCTGAAAAGGCACGAGATGCGTTACTTGAGCTCCCATTGGGCGGGAACGCGGTTGGAACAGGACTCAATACTCATCCGAAATATGCAGAGCTTGCGATACGGGAGATCAATCGTCTAACGGGGCTTGAATTCCGAAAAGCCGAGAACACTTTCGAGTCCATGCAAGGGAAGGATGGCTGCGTCGAGGCTAGTGGTTTCTTCAAGACTATTGCCGTCAGTCTAATGAAAATAGCGAACGATCTCCGACTGCTTGCTTCGGGGCCTCGGACTGGCATTTCAGAGATCGAGATTCCGGCGGCCCAACCGGGATCGAGCGCCATGCCCGGCAAAGTGAATCCGGTTATTCCAGAAGCGGTAACATTGGTCGCAGCGAAAGTCGTCGGAAACGATACATCAATCACAACTTGTGGCTCGTTCGGACAGTTAGAGCTCAACATCATGATGCCGGTCATCGCATATGACCTCCTAGAGTCGATTGAGATACTCTCAACCTCATCCAAACTATTTGGTGAGAAATGCGTCAAGGGTATAACCGCGGATCGACAGAAGTGTCTCGAGTATGCCGAGAAGAGCCTTGCACTCGTCACAGCCGTAGCTCCAGCGATTGGTTACGACAACGCAGCGAAGATTGCCAAAAAGGCTGTTGCTGAGAATAAACCTGTAAGACAAGCAATACTTGAAGAGAAAATCCTGCCGAAGGAAAAACTCGACGAAGTTCTAGATCTCAAAAGAATGACGAGGGGCGGAAGGCCCCAGTAAGCCAAATACCGTGCACCAATTCGGTCCACGAGAAGTGTTGCCGGCTTGATGGATACAGACCGAATAATGCGGTTCGCTCTCAAACTTGCCGGGATGAGGAACGTCCCAGCTGACAGTGGCATACATGTCAACGGACGAGGGATCAAACGAGTTCTAGTCGCCATAGATGTTGGAATAGGCGAGCTCCTTCTCGCACGTGAGCTTGGATGTGACGTCGTTATCGCTCACCATCCGGCCGGTGGAAAGGCGCAGCTTGAAGGCTACAAAGTGTTCCGTCGACACGTTGATCAACTGATGGACGCGGGTGTCCCCAAGAGAGCAGCCGAGACAGCGGTTACGTCGAAGCTTCACCAGCTGGAGATCCAGCACCACTCACGGAATTATGATCAGATTCCTTCGGCAGCGCGAAGGCTTCGGATCCCCTTGGTGTCTATTCATAGTCCATGCGACGAGATAGGTAGAAAAATAATGGTTCAGGCGGTCAAGGGATTAGATCGCGGTGCTAGAGTGTCTGACATGGTGTCGCGGCTCAATCGTCTACCAGAATACCGAAACGCCCTGACTAAGATCGAGGTGAGATTGGGTTCACCTAGGAATAGATTGGGCAAACTGGCGATTTCGCATGCTGCGTATACTAATGGAGGATATGATGTGGCAGAGGCCTACTTTCAGCATGGAGTCGACACTGTATCTTACATTCATATTTCAGACGTTGATCTCACTCGGCTCGTCGACGCGAAAAAAGGAAACCTTGTAGTCACGGGCCACATCGCGAGCGACTGGTTGGGCCTAAATCGCCTAATCGTCGAACTGGAAAAGAACGGTGTTGATGCAATATCCACTACGGACCTACAACCAGCAAGCTAAGATTCGAGATTCTTAGACCCATTCTTTTTCTCTGGTTCTCGTAAGCAATTCCTCAAGCGAACCTATCATGATATCAGGCTGTTCACTGGAGAAATCATTGTGGAATGAGAAGCCGGTCTTCACGATTACAGTCTTCATCCCGACCTTCTTTCCGGCCCTGACATCCCACCATGAATCCCCGACAAGGAACGCTTCTGATGGATTCAATTTCAGATGATCGAGAGTTTTCTGAACGAGTTTGGCCCGCTTGTTCACGGTTTCCTCAAGTGATTCAAGTGGGTTGGCCTGGTGACCGAGATCTTGTCTAGTGTACAATGTGTCCGCCATCGGGTCCAGCCCCAATGCGCTCACTTCCTCTTCTACCGTTAACCTGGTGTATCTCATGGTAGCTATCCCGACCTTGATCCCCTTCTGCTTCAATCCTATCAGTGAATCCATTGCTCCCTTTTGGAGGCGTACTCGTTCAACCGTCCTGGAAAATATTCCTCGGTATGTTTCGTATGCTCGCTCTACTATCCTTGGGTCCTTTCCTCTGAAGGCGGCCTCAATGACCATCCTGGGGCCTGTTCCAATCTCCCATGCCCGACGATAGTAGTTTTGGAAAAAGAACTCTTGGTCTATTGCGCCCACTCCGTGCTCGGCCAGAGCCTGGTTGATACTGTAAAGCTCCCTCTCGTCAATATCTACCAAGGTCCCGTCCCAGTCGAAGACTGCTCCTTTCAACAGTTTCTATCAAGACCGATCCGTCCTAAGAATGTAACCGTCACTATGCAGAGACCGGTAACGCTTGAGATATCGCATGATTTCCTCTAGGGAAGAAATTGTCCTGATGAGAGGATTGTGTAATGGGCGTTCAGACATCTGGTTTAGGAAATCGTATCCTCGAAGCCAACCCTAGATGGTTGAGTCTAACCTTAGTCGAGTCCGCGGGTGCAACAGCGACCACAGGTGCGCTCGTACTTTTCGGTTTGGTCACTCCGGACATAACTCCTGTTACGATGATCCTTCATCTGGTGTGGGCGATCACTATCTCTTCTTGGGTTCTGAGCCTTCGAATTAGAATGCCTCCAGAGAGGCGTGCCATTCTTGGGCTAGGAGTCGCATTGGCGTTCGGTTCTGCATGGGGGCTGGTCCAGCAGTGGCTTGGTTACGTGTCTACTGGACTCTTGAACGATCCGTTCATGGTCGTGGCAGCAATGGTGATGGATGGACTCGGCGGAGGAATAACATACGTACTCTACCAGTTCAATATTCTAGAACACAAATAGGTCCCAAATTGCCTTCTCTTTTTAATGTGTGCCGATAGTCCCTTTCTTCTGCGCACTTGATTCGACTATTTTGAAGAAAGCCAGGTCTTTGGCTTCGACTGGGTCCAAAGTGGCTTGTTACACTACCACAAGGTCAGAATTTTCAGAGAGAACCTTGTGTGGTCTTGTTTTTAGAGGAGCAGAGCCGGAGATGGATTGGAATATTGGTTAACTTGGTCCAGTCCTATTGTGGCCGGCTATGTTAAGGGGTGCGAACGCGAGCCTGTACTTGGACGGTTGCTCCGATCGGGACGCCTTCTTTCGGGTCCTGAGTTATCCTCTGGAACCCTCGGATGACTTCTTTGGTTAATGGTCCTGGGTGTCCGTCGCCGATTTGTATTCCGTTCATCTTTACAACAGGCACGATCTCAGCCATTGTTCCAGTTAGGAATATTTCGTCTGCGATCATTAGTTCGAAGGGTGTGATGTCCCTTTCTCTGAGTTCGTAGCCGAGCTCGTCGGTCAGTCTCATTACTCGTGCCCTGGTTACGCCCGGGAGTACTCCGGATGCACTGGATGGTGTGTTGAATCTGTTGTCTTTGATCATGAAGAGGTTGGATCCATGGAATTCGCTGACCATTCCTCGACCGTCGAGCATAAGGGCCTCGTCTGCGTTGGCGTCGATGGCTTGGAACTTGGCCATTACGCTTTGGATGTAGTTGAGACTCTTGAGTTCGTGGCTTGTCCCGTCTACTCGGTCGCGTCTGTAGCCTGAGATGATCGCGGTTATCCCTTTCTCACGGGCCTCTTTGCCATGGGCCGGTGCAACTGGTTCGGCCATTATTACGACGGAGGGTTTGGGGCAGCTTCGTGGATCGAGACCCAGGTTGCCTCGTCCTCTCGAGACGATGACGCGTATGTAGGCGTCTGTCAGATTGTTTTTTCGTAAGGTGTCGACTATTGCGTTGGTCATCTGTTCCGTCGTCAATTGCAGGTTGATTCTGGTGACTTTGATGCCTTCGTAGAGGCGTCTGATGTGTTCTTTCAGGCGGAATACTGTGCCGTTATAGGCTCTGATTCCTTCGAATACTCCGTCGCCGTAGAGAAAGCCGTGATCGTATACTGAGACTGTCGC
>VBBH01000015.1 GCA_005888695.1 Candidatus Bathyarchaeota archaeon | reverse complement strand
CCAAACTTGGCCCAACAGGAAAGAGAGCAAGGAGCCTGCTCCGAATGCGGCAGTAAGAATGAGATAGATCCAATGGCTGGGAACGTCGTTCTTTGTCTTCGGAGGTGAGACTGGAAAGACAGGAGCTGTTTCCAGTTCTCTTTGTTTGTCAGCGATGTTTGCCTCCTGGCTACTGATGTTTCCCTTGGCCTGTTCAAGACTCAGCCGAACGCCCTTGGCCTTGTCGATAAGAGCGGACATTTTCTCCAGCTCAGCCCCAATGCTCGGCAGTTCACGGTATTCTCGGGCCTTCTCACGGGTATGTTCTAGTTCCTTCCTGTTCGATTGTAACTGTGCTAATTGTCCGTTCAGGTTGTCGACAAGACGCGACTTGTCAACGACCTCGATCTCAAGTGAGGATTTGCGTTGTGAAATCTCGTCGTATTCTGTGAGGATCTTGAACAGTGCGTCTCTCTCGTGGAATTGAGTCTCGCATTGAGTCAGTTCTGCCTTGGAGCCTTTGACTTTCTCTTCTAGGCTGGTGAGTTGGGCTTGTCCCTCCTTGTACTGTTTCAACTGGTCTTGGAGTCTTTCCAGCTCACGTTGCTCCATCGTCAAGCGGCCTGGGTTTCTGGTGGTTCCTTCTATCGAGTTATGATCTGATTCGAGCTCGTCTTGGACCTTGTTGAAGCTCTCGAGGTTGAGGAATACGTTGATCACTTTTCGGCGGTCGTCGAGTCTTTGCTTGATCAGTCGCTCCAGATCTTTTTGCGCCACTACACTACTCGCGACTATCTCGTTGTAGGTTATCCCGCCGAGTAAGCGTTCGACCTCGTCGGTTGTCTCGCTGAATGATGTCGCGAGATTTCTCGTTGTGCTGTCTGGTCTTAGCTCTTGTAAGAGTGCTCTGCCAGGCCGGGTCCTGTGAACCTCCCTCGTGACTCGGTATTTGTCTGGGCCGATCGCGAACTCTAGTTTGACGGTGCAGTCGCTTGCGCCGTAGCTGATTATTTCATCGTTCCCTGGTTTCTGGCTGGGCCGGATCATTCGGCCGAAGAGAGCGTAGAGGATGGCGTCTAGAATCGTGGATTTTCCGCTTTCGTTTAGACCCGTGATCAGTATGATGCCTTCGGTGAAGAGGAGTGGTTGTTTGAGCTTGAGTTTCTTGAAATTGTTGGCGTAGAGGCTTAGGAGCTTCATGATTCGCTATGCCACGCCTTGGTCTTGCAATTTTGCCGCCGTGCGCTTCCACGCCTCATTGACTATCGATTTCTGGTCATCCTTGGCATTGGACAGCAGGTTCTGGAATGTCCGGTCTAGTTCTTGGAGAGGTGTTGTGTTGGACAGTGCTTCGAGTGGTGTTTGTGTTAGTAGGTTGAGTCGTTCCTCGTCGAACTCTGTGTAGAAGAAGCGGTCGCTAGTGTAGTCCAGCAGAGCAGAACGTTTGTACGTGGATAGCTGCTCTAGGGATACATTGCCGCTGATTCTGACGCGGAGGATCTTCTCGGAATCAGTAATCCTGTTGATCGCGTCCTGGATCTGACGAGTTAGGTTCCCTTCTCGGATCGTCTGAAAGTCTACAGTTTCCATCGGACGTGCTGGGGTGCGATGGAACTCTTCTCCGATAATTCCTTCACGGGATAATTCTAGCCAGACGAATCCTTTCTGTTCTCCTTCTTCCTGGAAGGAGCATCTCTCCGTACTTCCAGGATAGATTACTGGCACTCCATGGACTGTTCTCTTCTGATATTTGTGCAGGTGGCCTGCCGCGAAGAGTTGGAAGCCATTCGGGATTGAGGATTCTGAGATGTGAGTTTCGTGACCGAAATAGCCATGAAAACCCTCGATCGGATAATGGGTCAGGAATATGTTCACGTCTCCCTCATGCTCTATCTTTTGACCGGACATTGGATCTTGCTCAGGCGACAGACTAGGATCGAGACTGAGCCCGGCAATATTGACCGTGGTGCAGTCTATAACGAATTTCTTGTTCACGAGTTCTGGGCCCTGCAGAAAGTATGCATGACCTGATCGAGAGTGCACCGCTAGTGGAGAGACACCTTGCTCCACGCTCTTGGGAGTGTCATGATGACCGCTTACAAGGACGACTTTGATCCCGCGTTCGTACAATCGTTTGAACTGCTCAGTTACGAACGCCCTCGCTGGGTTACCCGGGAGGATGGTATCATAGAAGTCCCCGCCAACAAGCAAGAGATCTGGACGATTCTCAACTGCGAAGTTAACAAGTACCTCGAAACATCTCTGGAAGTCCTTTTTACGTTCGAACCTTTTCGGGCCGAATTGGACCATGGAAGGGTCCAAGTGATCATCGGCCGTTAGGAGAACGTGCAGTGTCAAGACTAGCCCCCGTTAAGGCAAGGATGCGCATATAGAATTAGGCCTTCTGTGCATCGAGAAATGCTCGGTATTTGAGCAAGAGACGGCCGTAACTACTCTATCTATTTCTCGGAACAGTCTCTTCCGTCGGACACCCGAACCCGTTCCGTACTAGGGATAACGGGGTTCGACCGTATCTATACAGGGCTGGATTCCCTGCTCATCTGACGTGTTCGGGTATCTGGTCTAGCGCCGCCGTTGCCCTCTGAAGATCTGTTAACAGCTTCTCATGACGACTTATGTGACGCATCAAATCCAACCTAACCTGGTGCATTACTGTCTTTGCAGCATCGACTGCGGATTGGTGTAGTTGTGCATGAAGCCTATCCTCTAGCTTTCTCACTATTGCTTCTTCTAATCGTACGACCTCTTCCTCTCTCATGACTTCCATCTTGTTCTCTTCACCTCCTCTTTCGGGCTCTCGGCCACAGACGGTCTCAATTCCATAATCGGTTCTATCTTGATCGATTGTCTGGCGCACTCGGCGCATTCCCAGACACGGTCACAGAGGAACTGCTCGTAATTGCAGCATCTTCGGCGGAAGTACTCGTTCAGCTCGTGTTCCCTGACAGCTTTGCTCTTCTTCACAACAGTCGCTTTAGCCTCGTCCATTGAGAGTTCGGACGACACTCCATTGGACGATCGGCTCGACGACTAAAGCCATCTGTAACTAGAAGGGCCCTCTACCGGTTATTCTCGGCCAAGTCTGAGAATAGTCCGCGCGCAACGATCCCGGCAACCCGTAGAGATTCTGGAATCCTCGACACCATAGAGCATACTGAAAGGAGCCTCCTAGCCTCGACCGATGAACAACCGAAGAACTCGTAGAAGATCGGCGGCTCGCTCCGTACGGTCCGGATACCTCGGAGCGGGCCCAATGAACGGATAATCTTCCATCGCGTCGCCCAGTCGGGGAAATGACTGACAAGGGCCCGCTTGACGGCCGTGTTGTTTGGCCGCGATTTGATCACGACAATAACCGGTACTTTGTAGTGTTTCTGGACGATTCGAGGGTCGATCAAGTTGAACCCGCCGAACGTGACCCCAGAAAGAAGCACTGGTCTTGCAGGGAGGCGATTTAGTAGACGTAACGCTTCGGCCGTACCATCTAACCCGTCAACAGTTATCCGGCCCGTCTCGACGCCGATTAGATGAGATCCTCTTAGGTACACGGCGACAAGAGGTGCAAAATCTTTCGGTCCATTCCTATCCCTCTCACTGTTTAGGCTGAACGGACCGTCGTCTATGCCAATTGTCTCAATTGAGCTGGCGTTGTCTATGGAGGTATTTCGGCGCGTGCTCTAAGAGTCCCCCGACAATCTCATCAACACTGAAGGTTGCGGTTATGGTTCTAGGTTCGACCCCTAGTCGTATCTTCTTCGTCCTGCCATATCTTCCGAAGCTTACAACCCTTGCATTGAGTATGCCCATAATGTCAAGCTCGTTCAGCAAACCGCTCACACGGCGCTGCGTTAACGGCTCCATCCTAACAACGGAGCAGAGCTCCCGGTATACTTCGTAAACATCGCCCGTAACCGAGCTCTCCTTCCTAGCTGATTCCAGATGCAACACGGACAGTAGGAGCACCCGGGAATGTAGAGGTAATGATGAGAGAACCTCAGTGACACGATCATGCTCGACCTTTTGCTGAGCCTCTCCAACATGCTTCTCAAGTATCCGAGGTGACCGGTCCCGTTCCCCGATCTCACCAGCGACCCGAAGAAGGTCCAAGGCGCGTCTGGCGTCGCCGTGCTCTCTTGCGGCCAGAGCAGCGCATAATCGTAGGGCACCCTCATCCAAGACCCCGTGCTGGAAGGCTTGAGTGGATCGTTCTTGAAGAATGTCGTACAGTTCGTCGGAAGAGTAGGGTTTGAAGACTAGTTCTTCCTCGCCCAGCGAACTTAACACTCGGGGGTCTAGGAAGTCCTTGAAGTGAAGGTCGTTTGAGATGCCGATTAGTCCGATCCATCCCTCGCTTAACGCCTCGTTTATCCTAGTCAACTCGTAAAGGAGACTGTCATCTTCACTCCTTTTGACTAGTGCGTCTATCTCGTCAAGTACGACGAGGAAGGCAGTCTTTTGCTTCCTCAACGCTTCTTTCAACCGGTCCAACAATTCGCCTACGGCTAGTCCTGTGAAAGGGACCTGGACTCCCAGTCTTCGGCAGAGGTCGGCTACGACTCGATAATTGGTGCCTGCGAGACGACAGTTGACGTGGGCTGTCTGGAGGGCCCGGTTGTATTGACCCGCTTTACGTACCAGTCTTTCCAAGACGAATTTCGCGACGATCGTTTTGCCGGTTCCCGTTTTGCCGTAGGCGAAGAAGTTGGACACCCTATCCTTGGTTAACGCGGGCGCGAGGACTGATCCGAGCCTCTCGATCTGAGATTCTCTATGTGGAAGGTTTTGCGGCATGTAATCATGACGTAATAGGTTCCGATCCCTGAATACGTCTCCTCCAGAAAGGATACGGTCGAATATCACGTCTAGTTGTGACAAGTGGATATTTCATAATCTCCTAATGGAAGGGATTCAGCAGACCCGCTTTCCAGTGGAATAAGAGTTCTCGTACAAATGATTCGTGTGGACGAACTAAAACGTGGACATCGTGGTTGTCAACGGGCCCCACCCCTCCATTTCCGCTCCAGAATACTTCTTAGAAATATTCGATTATATTCCTGTTCGGTTAGAATACTCCAGATGGTAATCACGAGCTCAATTCATTTAGGATGGATTGTACACTTCGACTATTGAAAGTGTACTGTGGATTGTAGTAGATTTCGACGGCTGTGAAGGATTCTTATGGTTTCCAGTGGAAGGCTGGGGTGTGGGTTCACTTGTCGCAGGAGCTGCAAAGCACTGTCTTGTTAAGAACGCCCTTCACTCTACTGCACTCTTCACATACGCGTCGCTTACACGTAGCGCAGACTCGTTTGTGATCATTACAAGTCGTCCTCAAACAATTCTCACAGACTGCGATGCTCGGATGATCACAGAAGCTGCATTTTCCGGCCTCGTCCCAGATCACCTTGCCTGTAGTAGCCTGGACGATCTTCTTGTACGCGATCTGTCCTCCTCCGAGTTCTACTGTAACTATGGGAACATGTAGCATGCTGATTCCTGATACGTTGACGCTTTCAGGGTCGACTTTAGCGTCCTCTCTGAGAACTTGGGGGACCTTTTGCTTGATGATGTCCTCGCTTACTCCTGCTGATGCTACTGCGACCGTGTTTTTCATCTCCATCTCCTGAGGTAACTCGGGTAATGATCCGGTCGATGGCTCTATTTCTAGACATTCAACGAAAAATCCAGTAGACGGTATCCCCTGCAGCTCCCCATGGTACATCGAGGCGTCGCAGACTCTGCCGTCGACGCCATCGAATACGAGGACTCCACCAGAAAGTGCCTTTTTCTTTCCTTGTATTGAAAACTCAGCGAAGTAATACGGTCGATATTCAAGCCTCGGCCAACCCATTGGCTTCAGAACCCTGCCGTTTTCTAGATGGCTTGATAGAATCCGTTCCGGTAGTGCCCTGCTGACCGGAAGGGTACTTGGGATCCGGCTCTTTTCCTTGACGCTGATCTTCTCAAACCTCTCTTTCAGTTTGGAGAGGTCCCAAAGTTCGATGCCAAGTTTTCGGGCTACGAATTCGGCGCTGCCGGTAAATCCCTTCGGAGAAACGTAGACGCCATTTGTGATTCTTAAGGCTCGGAGCCGGGACCGAAAAGCTTCGATCTCGCGGGTGTCTATTTGTTGATCGCTTTCAGAGCACTCGAAAGCAACCTGCTTCTTATCGTCGCCCTCTGTTCGGGTTGCGATTACACTTACATGCCCAGGTCCTTTAGCGTCTTCCTCGTCTAACTCGCGTTCTACTTGGAACCCTTCTATGCGACAGACATCACATACCATATCCACCACTAGAGGTCTGCTAGCAAGTTGGCCCGCCATGTAGGCTATCGCCTAGTTTCTTTCCTCCCGTTTGCGAACGTTGCGAATCAGAATAAGCGTGCTGTAACCTCAGAGCTTCTCAGAGCGAAACCTTTGGCGGTTCGGGGGTTAGGGTAGCGATGTACCTTAATCTGCGACGGATACGGAACTGTATCCACTAGGGCTGATCGTATGGTAACACCGTGGAAAGAGACGGCGCGAGCGAGCATTCGAGATTTATTGTCCGACCCCGTTCTTCGCACTATGCTTGAGAGGAGCAGCCTCACTAAAGCACAGTTTGAGACGTTTCTTCTAGATCAGATGGGCAGCGAAATGGCCGAGAAACGCTTGAATCGGTATGAAATGGGGTTGTTGAGGAGGGATCGGGGCGGAATCACGCATGGATCGTTCAATCGAACGCTGAAACAGGGGAGAACGAACGTATCCGAATCTATCCACACCATGCTCCTGCTGGGCTATTGTGGTCTCCTAGAGTCTCCAGGGTTGGCTCCCTTCGTCGAGGCTTCGGACCGTCTACGCTCTCAAATGGAAGAGCTTCGAAAGGCAACTGGCTCTGACAAAGCTCTGTTTGAGAAGACAGTGAAGCAGATGTTGGAGGACCTAGAGCAGGCGTACCATGCTCTAATGGGGTGGGACCGTGATGTGTGACGTCACAATTGGGTCTAGTGCATCACGAGATGTCACGAATATCACGGCTCACAATTTCTGAGCTGATCACCGGATTGGAATCACAGGTTTACGGCGGGGAGCATAGTTCTCAGTTGTGCTATGACGTCACTATGCAACACTGGAGTCACGTGGCTATCACTCGTGATGATGCGGGCGTGACATCTAGGTCTAGACCTTGGTAAAAGTTATATGCTCTCCTTAGGTGACCGTGACGTCACCATCGGTAGACGTGACATCACAACTGTTTGGCTCTAGGACTTCCAAACCCAATCAGAGCAGTTCTGAGTCCACTGCTGACATTGCTAAGTTGTTCT
>VBBH01000014.1 GCA_005888695.1 Candidatus Bathyarchaeota archaeon | reverse complement strand
CCCTTGTTGTTCGTAAAACTGATGATCATAGGAAACTGGTCGTCATCTCTTTGCTACTAAGAGGTTCATTCACAGAAAGAACAACAATGACCCACCCACTGGATCAATCGTTCGCAGGAAAATGATCTGTGTGACCGTCGAAAATCACCCCGGACAGGTACACTATATTAGCGAGATTCAGTTACGCGCAGCCCCGATTAATACGTAAAATTCAAAGGCGAGCAACGTTGGGTCATGACACATCTTCTACGTTGCAATGTCTCCATTCGTATGGGACGTAATTGTACACGAAGCTGTGTTTCTATAAGCGATCTGTCTAGACCCCCAAACCCCGAAATTAGCCAACTGGGGAAGGAACTGTGGTATTCGCTCGCTAAACAGCAATGCCTTAGTCACTCCCGAACCCTGCTAAGAAAGCATAATGTAGAAGCGAGCTACTCCGCTCATACAGTAGGTCGTTAGTTGCGAGCTAAGCCTCTGGCAACAATAGTATCCGCAGGGGTCTCGAAATTCGGGCGTCGGGAAGGACTCTATGCCAGGGAATTATTCACCGAAGCGGCTCTGGAAGCTTTCCATAGACTTGAGAATGTGGACCCAGGCAAAGACATCAAGGCCGCCTTCATTGGTCAGATGAGCGAAGCCTACGAACACCAGTCCCATACCGCTCCTATAGCGGCAAACTGGGCCGGTCTGCTGCCAGCTGCGGCTACAAGAGTTGAAGACGCTTGCGCCTCATCAGGAGCAGCTCTCCGATGCGGGATCATGGCGATCATGTCTGGCTTCTACGACATCGTTATGGTCGGAGGAGTGGAGAAGATGACCAACCAGCCAACTCCAGAAGTCACTACGATTCTAGCCAGCGCTGCAGACTTTCCATTCGAGCAATGGAATGGAATGACATTCCCCGGGCTATTCGCGTTGATGGCAACCTCACATATGCACGAATATGGTACGACCGAAGAACAACTTGCTAAGGTGGCTGTAAAGAATCACAAACACGGCGTCCTTAATCCCAAGGCACACATGCAGAGAGAGATCACTCTTGACGAGGTAATGAAGTCACGGCCCGTGTGCTGGCCGCTCAAACTCTACGACTGCTCCCTCATCACAGACGGAGCCAGCTGCTTGATACTCACCAAACCCAAGCTCGCCAAGAAACTGACCGACAACCGTGTCCAAATAATCGGGACCGGCCAAGCCCAAGACACCTTCTTGCTTCATGAACGCGACAGCTTCACCTCTGTCAAAGCAGCAAAGTCGGCGGCACAGGAAGCCTACAAGATGTCCGACATGAAACCCAAGGACATCAACGTAGCAGAGGTTCACGACTGTTTCACTATAGCAGAGATCATCGCCTATGAGGATTTGGGCTTCTGCAGACCAGGCCAAGGAGGCAAGTTTGTCGAGAGTGGGACGACTGCACTAGGAGGGTCCCTCCCAGTCAACACAAGCGGGGGACTGAAGTCCAAGGGACATCCTGTCGGAGCCACTGGAACCGCCCAAATCTACGAACTCTATCTCCAATTGACAGGCCAAGCAGAGAGAAGACAAGTACCCGACGCAAAAATTGGTCTTGCACACAACTTGGGCGGCTCAGGAGCCACGGCAGTAGTCCATATTCTAAGGAGCGACTAGCAAGATATGAGCGAGCTACATCCACCACCAACGATTGAAGAATTTTACAAGTTCTGCACTCAGCGCAAGTTGATGGCCGTCAGATGCATGAAATGTCGACATCTCATGGTCCCGCCCAGGACTATCTGCAGTCAATGCCACTCCTCCCGAGTCGAGTGGGCTCAGCTCGGATCAAAGGGAAAACTCGTCACGTATACTATCGTTCACGTGGCTCCGACCTTGTTTAATCACATGGCCCCATATGCGGTCGGAATCGTAGAGATGCCTGAAGAAGTTAGGTTGCCTAGCATCATTCGAACATCTCGGCTTGAATCCCTCAAGATTGGGATGGAGCTGGAATTGGACTTCAGCCCGAGACCGCAGGACCCGAGTTGGCCGCAATGGCCTAGATATTTCTTCAAGGAAACTGCTTGACCAGAGAATAGAAATTCCATCTGGCATATCTTAAATATAGTCCGGGATCGTTGAGTTCCTTAGACAGGGGAGCTGGGAAAGGACCCGGCTGAGAGGATGGCTTTCGAGCCGCCATCGACCCTTTGAACCTGATCCGGGTAATACCGGCGAAGGGACAATGGATCGAAGTCTAATTCTCTCGCGGTCCTCACCGAGCGACCTCGAAAAAAAGTGATTGACAAAATGAATGATGCTCAACCAAGTTTGAAACCGGAGGCAACATTCGCAACCTCACAAACCCAAACTATGAGGATTAAGTTACTAGCCGAAGTAGCCGGCGCAGTCGCATTATCTGGTGCGTTGAATCTTGTGAGAGTATTCACATTTCCCGAAGGAGGCTCTATTACCCTAGCTGCCATGACACCAGTCATTCTACTCGCGTTGCGGCGAGGAGCAAGGGCTGGAATCATAGCTGGCGTAATATTCGGGCTAGTGGTACTAATCGAGGAACCATTCGTCGTTCATCCTGTGCAACTCCTCCTCGACTACCCGGTTGCTTTTGGTGCTCTAGGGCTAGCTGGATTATTCCAGAGGAAGCACTGGGACAGACTCGTTGGTTCGAGGCCATCAATGAGCAGAGTTCTCCCAGTTACCGGCGTGGCAGTAGCAATAGCGGCACGTTTCCTTTCTCACTTCGTATCAGGCATAGTATACTTTGCAAGCTATGCCCCATCCGACCAAGGCCCGATCCTATATTCGGCGTTGTACAATGCTAGCTACCTCGTCCCAGAGATGGTCATTACAGCGATCGTCATTTCAATCCTTCTCAGGTTCAACGTTCTAGATCTGTATCGTTGACATTTATCCAGCTGAACCAATGACGATCCCACAATCCTTGACAATACTAGGGGCCTAGTCACTGAACATAGGAAAGCCCGGCCGAACTCTAATGGACAATATCTTTAGACGGACAGGAGCTCGGAATCCAAAAGTCCTCCAAGGGCCGAAATCTGCTCTAGACACTTCAATCGTCGAAGTCGATAACGAGATCATGATATCATCGATGGATCCTATCTCGTTGATACCAGAGATTGGTCCGGAGAAATCTGCGAAACTTAGTGTTCACGGCGTAGCCTCGGACGTCGCAACAAGTAGCATACAACCACGATTTGCCATGTTTGACCTGAACCTCCCACCTTCACTCACGGATCGGACCCTCCAGACCTACTGGCGCTCAATCCACCAAACCTGCTTAGCTTTGGGAATCTCGATCGTTGGCGGCCATACAGGGCGATTTCCCGGCTGTGATTATACAGTGATAGGAGGAGCAGTAATGTGGTGCTTCAGCTCTCCGGAGAGGTATGTCTCCTCAGCGATGGCGAAGCCAGGAGACGATCTGATACTCACAAAAAGCGCGGCAATAGAAGCAACGGCCGTGCTCGCTACATCATTTCCAAGTACGGTAGAGAGAAGTCTCGGCGTAGAGGTTCTGTACAAAGCACGCCGCATGATAGACCGAGCGACCGTTGTTCAAGACGCAGCGGCTGCAGCATCGGCAGGGATTAGACAAAACGGCGTAACAGCAATGCATGATGTAACAGAAGGAGGCGTAGTCTCTGCAATCCTCGATTTGGCAGAGGCCTCGCGATTGAAGGCAACGATAGAAGAAGAATCGATCCCGGTTCTTGATGAAGTTCGACAAGTGTGTGAATTGTTCCACCTAGACCCTTTGAAGGCACTAGGACAGGGATGCCTTGTAATCGCATCCCGTCCAAATAGGACAAATGAAATTCTTCAACGACTGGAGAGATCAAGAATTTCGGCCAGTCCTGTCGGAACCCTAAGCGAGAAGATTGGACACTCTGTGATTCGAAAAGGCAACAAAGAGTCGAGAATGACGTATCCCAAAGCAGACCCATACTGGAATGTCTATTGGAAGGCAGTTCGCAGCAAATTGCGATAGCATGGCCCAATGGGTCTACCTAGAAGCGTTAGAACACGCCGTTGGAAACGCAATACCGATGCAACTTGTTAAATCGTTCTCATAGTCAGGCAACACTATGCTAGCCTGCTTGTTGCAGGGACCAGGCAAGGCAGTCCTGCAAGATGTCCCAATCCCCAAACTCGGAGAGAAGGACGTGCTAGTCCGGCTAGAAGTGGCTGGGATTTGTGGCACTGATGTTGAGAAATTGGACGGTGGCCTTGGACCTGGCGGGATTCTCGGACACGAGGTTAGCGGTACTGTAGAAAGACTCGGTGAGAGTGTAGAAGAATTCTCGAAAGGGGATAGAGTCGTCGCGCACCATCACGTCCCCTGCTACAACTGCCATTACTGTAGCCGGGGAGACTATACTATGTGCGACTTTTTCAAGAAAACAAACTTTGATCCATGTGGGCTTGCGGAATTCTTCCGAGTCCCAGAGGAGAACGTTGAGAGGGGCGCGATAATTAGGATACCTGATGAGGTAGATTTCGAGCAAGCTGCCCTGGCGGAACCGACGGCTTGTTGCCTCAGAGCAATCAAAAGAGTGGGAGTTGACGAAGGAGACACTGCCCTGGTTGTCGGACTCGGTCCGACCGGTCTGACTCATGTTCAGCTGCTCAAGCATTACGGCGCGGGAAAGATCATCGGGACGGACGTGTCCCGTGCGAGGTTGGAGATGGCCAGAACGCTTGGAGCGTCTCAAACACTGGATCCCGTCGCCGTCGATGTGGACACAGCGATCAAACATGAGACGAACATTGGAGTCGACATCGCTGTCGTGGCTGCGGGGAACCCACGAGCATTCGCCCAAGCAATGAGGAGTGTCCGAAAGGGTGGAAGGATTTGCCTTTTTGGTGCTCCGCCAATCGGCAGCAAACACGAACTCGACCTCCATGACACCTTCACTCGGCAGATTAGGATCGTGCCCAGTTACTCATGCGTCGAATCCGAGATTCAGGAAACCCTCCAACTCATCTCAGAAGGAAAAGTCGACCTTGCCACCCTCATCACAAACAGGTATCACCTCCAACAGGCTGTCGAAGCCTTGGAGAACGCACGCTCACCAACTTCCGGCGTGAAAACAGTGATCAAATCCGGCAGATCATAAGATTCCATCGTTGAACCCCTCACCTAATAGATTGGCGAAAAAAACTCGGTAACCGTTCAGCTTTCCTCTGAACTTTTCACCCAGAATCAATATTTTCCTTCATAGAGCCGAACCCAAGAGAGGCGAATAGCGTGCGAGTAGGAAAGAAGGAGTCTCTGCGTGGGATGAATGAATCGTCACCGACAACCTGACTATGCAAATCTCCCTCGTGGCCCTCACAAGATCGTCCTCGTGAGGGTTGAGAATTGAGCGTGAAATTTGAGCGTGGGAGGGGGAGGGGGTATACTGGTTAGAAAGAGAATTTTT
>VBBH01000013.1 GCA_005888695.1 Candidatus Bathyarchaeota archaeon | reverse complement strand
GAGCCTCTTCCAATAGTTGATCGGGCAGTTTTCGTGCCAATACTGGCACATGCGTGTCAGAAACAACCAGGACTCTCAATCAGACCCCTTTTTCAAAGAATAGAGTAGAATACGACAGGTTTTGGAGGATTTCGGCCCGGCCAAGACAACCTCTCCCGAACGGCACGAGTGAGTTTATTATAGTACTTAGTTCCCGGGGCGGGACAGTTGGAATAAGCATGCCACAAGCCTATTGCGTCAAGTGCAAGACAAGCGTGGAGATTAAGAATCCGCAGAACGTCACGCTCAAGAACGGCAAGCCCGCCGTCTCTGGAGTCTGTCCTAACTGTGGGACCAAGGTCTTCCGCATCGGACGAGCGTAGTACCTCCGCCTTCCGCCTGTATTCACGCTCGAACTCCATCGTTCTCTCCTGATCATTTGTTAACTTCCACTTTCAGTTACAGGTAATCTTTAACCAGTCAGCCGTCTAGAAAGAATCCCTCTTGGGCAGCGCAAGCCGATACGTAGCAACCCTTCTCATCGCTACAATCTTGCTCACCTGGGCCACTACTTCCTGGACGAACCGTGCCTCCGGGCTTCCCCAAGGCGGCCAAAACAAAGGACGAATCCTATATCTCGCCAACTCTCTTCCTTCTCCAATCGGCGCCCTAACAGCCGCGAAGCCCACGAGTCAGCAAGGGCAAAAGGAACCGCTGAACAATAGCTTACTAGTTTTTTCCCTTCCGCCACTTCAGGGAGGCGGAGCCTCGTTAGGAGGTCCGGCTTCCATCATTCTGTCACTTTCATCCGACAAGAACTCCAGCGCTGTCGTACAGGGCCTTTTGCAAATCGACACACTGAAGGCGCCTGCTGTGATCAGAACTCTGACCGTGAACTCTACGGTTCTTGAGTTCAGCCTGAATTTTACTGTGTCACCGTTGCCTCTTGTCCAAGGCTCAACAATTTATCTCTCGTTAAGCGCTTCTAGTATCTCTCCGCAGTCAGCACAGGTGTTCCTTCACTGGGGGTCAACTCTTGCATCCTCCCGCTTGGTTCTCCCGATCACCAACTATGCTTCAATCGATAGTGTTAGGATCACTGATGCCGCAAACAACGAGAACAGAACATTCAATGTTCGCGCCCCCGCTGGTTTCAATCTAGTCAATATCGTGGCGAAGGTTAGAGATGTGTTCGGTCCCGACATTACCTCACTTGGTGGAGATATTTCCGCTGTCAACATCACGATAACTGGCCCGAGTGGTCCCCTCAAGAGTGCCAACAGCGTAAACATGAGTCGGATTGTACCTCCCGGTCAAGACAATCTCGCTACCTACCGGTTTCCGTGGTACTATACTGACGCAATTGAAGGATCTTATCTTGTGACTTTGGATATTCTTGATTCACAGGGCGTTGTGATCACGGACACCAAGGGACCTTACAGCTTCGCCCTCGGTCCTCCGGTTGCACCCTTCCCACTGCTAGCGGCCGCGATATCAGCTGGAGGACTGGGAGTTGCTGGATTGGCCACCGGGGCAGTGTATGTTCGTAGGCGAAGAGGTAGGGAATATTTGGCTCCCTTCTCTTATTTCGAGAGAATGACCGGTGGGGAAGTGCCCGGCGGAAGCATGGTGACAGTCGAGGGAAACACCGGAGCAGGAAAGACGACCTTGTGCTCCGAAGTGATGTATGAAGACCTCAAACGTGGTCGGCCTTGTATTTACGTGGCGGCTGATGATTTTCCCGAACGGATAAGAGACCAGATGAGAAATCTTGGGATCGATGTTGCAGGTTATGAGAATAGAGGTCTCCTCAGTTTCGTCGATTGCTACTCTGCCGAGGCAGGACGTATCCCTACAGAGAAATTGTCGGTTTCCTCAGTGGGCGATCTTACGACATTAGGAGTGAAGATCTCTTCAGCGCTCCAAGACCAGAAGGGAACCTGTCTCTACCTTGACTCCCTCTCACCTTTTGTACCCAGGGCTAAACCGGAGAGCATCGTCTCATTCGTCCATGCTATCGGTGCAAAAGTTAGAGGGCTAGATGGCAAGGCATTCTTCACAATGAGCACTGGCTCCGATGAGACGATCCAACGCCAAATGGAGGATATGGCTGATTGCGTTATCCAGATGGAGGCATTCGAGGAGAAGGACGTGAGACGAAGAAGACTCAGGAT
>VBBH01000012.1 GCA_005888695.1 Candidatus Bathyarchaeota archaeon | reverse complement strand
CCACCCATTAACACGAATATTTTCCGATTCTAGACCAGCACTCTAATTTTCGCTCAGAACCTCAGAAATTATTGGAGAAGCCTTAATGAGACCGGCCCATTCTGGGTTCTCCTTCGTGTTGTAGAATCATGGAACCGGTCAAAGCACCTGTACCGGTCGAAGTAAAAGATCTCCAAAACTTCGCACGGCTAGCACTCAGCCTTACCGATGGATCCCCAATTCTCTGGAAGTTCGAACATGAAGGCAAGAAGCTCATTTGCCTCTTTACCGCCTACATGTACTGGCACGGCGACATTCCAATCCTAGCCTACACGGAGGCCGATGATGGAAAGAAGCCTTTCCTCGCTTATCGAATTAATGCACCGAAGGGAGAAGAATGGATTTTCGCGGATGATGCTGACGATACACGATACAAGTATGCCTCAACGATCAAAGTGAAGAATGTCCCTGACGCCTTCAAGCGAAGCCTGGAAGGGATATTCCCGAAGCCTCCAGATCCAGTCGTGGCTGAAGTGGAAGAATTGACCTCCCTCGCCAGAGTCCTTCTGACCCTCTCAATCCGTGAGGGGACTTCATTCCCTCTGTGGCACTTCGAAAGGAACAGTCAGCACATTCTGGGCACCGTTATTCCGTTTGAACACTATTATGACGCCGACGCCCTTCCGGTATTCTTCCATACACGCGGCCAATCAGCGCCGACGGGTTCATTCCTCCGCTACTCTGTGCTCAAGCCTGTCGGAGAGAAGGCTGACTTCGTCAACATCCCCCAGGACGCCAAGAGCTTCTACGCGAAGATCATCGACGTCAAGGACCTGCCAATCTTTCCGCAATAATCTTCGAAAGCCGCGAAAAAAGCTTTTCAGATCACTCTAAATCGGCTCTCCTGAATAGAAAGCGAACGAGAAATGTCGAAGAAGCGAAAATCGATCAACGTGGCATTAGCGGGCGTGGGAAACTGTGCATCCAGCCTAATCCAGGGAACCGCGTATTATGCCATCGATCACCCGATAGGTCTTGCACATCGAAAGATTGGCGGATATGAAGCCTCAGACATCAATTACGCTGCGGCCTTCGACATCGACGATCGTAAAGTGGGTCACGATTTATCCGAGGCAGTCTACGCTGAGCCCAACACCTCCCGCAAGATCGTCGATCTAAAGAATACCGGCGTTACCGTCCAAATGGCACAGCCGCTGGACGGTGCTTCGGGAATAGCCGGCGAAAAAGTCCACGTCAGCAGAGCAAAGCCAGCCAACATTCCCCAAGTCCTACGAGACTCCGAGGTGAATATTCTAGTTAATCTCACTCCGACAGGCGCGAGCAAGGCGAGTGAAATGTACGCGCAGATGGCCCTGCGTTCGGAGTGTGCATACATTAACGCAACACCCTCGAAAGTGGCCTCGAACCGAAGATGGCAAAGCGCTTACAAACGGAAAAAATCCATCCTCGTCGGAGATGACATTATGGATCAGATCGGCTCAACCATCCTCCACCGGAATCTCCTCTCATTCCTAAACGAAAGAGGAGCCAGGGTTGACGAGACGTATCAATTGGACATTGGAGGAGGTACCGAGTCGAAAAGCGCTCTCGACAAGAAAAAGTACGAAATCAAAAGGAACATAAAGACAGCGGCAGTTGCATCAGTAGTTCCGTACGCTTTTCCCATAGTCGCCGGCTCCTCCGACTTTGTAGATTTCATGGGCAACAAACGGACAAGTTACTTCTGGATCAGAGGACAGTACTACGCAGGAGCCAATTACAATATGGACATACGTCTTACACTCGAGGACGGACCCGCGTGCGCCGGCATCCTAACTGATATCATCCGCATGGTTAATCTCGTCCAGAATAATGAACTCGGCCAAGGGAGCGTCACCGACCTAATCTCGGCCTACGGTTTCAAGGCACCGCCGAAACGGATCTCGCCAGAATCAGTCTCCGAAGGAATCGAACAACTCCTCGACGGTCACGGCAAGGCTTGAAGCGCGGTGAATCCGAGGAACCATACAGAGACTGGATAAAAAATTCTTCTATCGACCGTCGCACCCGAGTCGTCCTAGCCCTCGACCTAGACGGGAAGGCTCCCAGTGATCTTCTGGAATTTGGGGAAGCTCTGCTCGACCATACTGACGAACATGTGTGCGGCGTCCGGTTCGGGAGACAAACCGTGCTCAACCTGGGACTGAGCTTCACAAGGAGACTGACCCGGCGCGTTCACGCTGGCGATCTACCGTGCATAATAGATGACAAGCTCTCTGATATTGGTTCGACGAACGAAGCGATAACAACCGCGTACTACCGCCTAGGATTCGACGCCATCATTGTGAACCCATCATCGGGATGGAAAGGCGGGCTTGAGCCCGTGTACCGGCTTTCACGTAAAGGTGGTCAGGGGGTGATCGTGTTGGCCTACATGAGTCACCCCGGAGCGAAGGAAACATTTGGCCAGCGAGTTTTCAACAGTGCGTCACGAAAACCAACTTATCAATACGAAAAATACGCAAGAAAGGCAGTTGACTGGGACTCCGATGGGATTGTAGTTGGTGCCACCCGACCCAACATAATCAGGAAGTTGAAACCGATTGTCAAGGGAAAGGTTCCCATCTATTCGCCAGGAATCGGCACTCAGGGTGGAGACATTACCTCCGCTAGAAAAGCAGGCTCGGACTATTTCATAATTGGACGATCGATAACAAGGGCGCAAGAGCCTGCGAATATATCTGCCAAATTCGCTCGAGCATCATTTTCCTAGTTAGCATTGCTCACTGTTCACGGTTGTCCGTTTCCCAGAGCTCCCGCCTCAGCAAGTTTCGGACAGCCTCCCTGATCGCGTCGCTCCTGCTGTGGTAGATCCCTGATTTCACTAGTTCATCCAATCCATCAATCAATCTCTCCGGCAACTTGACGTTGACGAGTTTCACAACGAATCGCATTCCTCTCGAGGCGAGGATCTAGCCGGGACGACGGTTAAGTCAATAAGATTTTCTACAGTCGGCGATTCTCACTCTCATCATCAGACGGCAACATATTTATCGATCGTGATCAATCAGTCAATCGAGTGGGACAGAAAGTGGGCGGCGCTAAGAGAAAAAGCATGGCACAGATGGAGAAAACCCAGCAACAACAGGATACAAAAACTGATGCCGGAGGACAGGGGAAGAAGCCGAAGGGAGGAGCCAAAGGTCCCGGAGATAAGAGACCGCGGGGTCTGAATTATCCAGAAGTTAATGACCCAAAGATGCTGGGCGAAATCAAGAGGATGGCTGCCATAACGCCTTACGGGTTGGCTTCCCAGTTTAACCTGAGACTGAGTATTGCGAAAGACCTGCTTGAGGATTTGGCGAAGCGAAACATTGTCAAGCTCGTGGGCGGGAACGCGAGGGTTAGAATTTATCAGCCTGCGAACGTGGCGTCAGCGGTTCCAGCTGCCTCCTAAGCCTTCTTGATAGTAACTGTAGTTCCCTCCCGTACCTTGCGGAAGAGTTCGAGGTTGGCTGTAACTCTGCCGATCATATTGACCGGACTGTACGGTTTCGTTGGTCCAAAGAAGACGCATACAGCACTTCCCATGGGCCAATACGCGATACTGCCCACCTCCAACTTATTCCTTGGACTCTCACCGGCTGCTTGCACAGATACCTGAAAGTAAACCTCTTCACCCCAAATCGCCGCTCGGCCTCCCACGGGCAAGGCTCGCAACAAAGCATCGACCGTTCTGGGAGAAGCAAACCGATGAAACTCCCCCTCCGCTACACCAATACGTTCTATCTCAAGGAGGATTTTCGGCCGCGAGACCTCCGATCCGAGATTAATCCCTGACATACTACCGATCGTCCATCTCGGTCTTGACCAAGTTATATGTATCCCGCAACGTCAGCCTCGCACATATCAAAGAGAGCGTATCAGAACCGATGAAGAAAGTAGTGATAATCGGTGCAGCCGGTCGAGACTTTCATAACTTCAACATCATCTACCGCAATGACCCTGAGTATCAGGTTGTAGCATTTACTGCAACACAGATACCTGGAATAGAGGGCAGGACATACCCACCAATCCTTTCAGGTTCAAGGTATCCAAAAGGGATACCAATCTATGCCGAGCGAGAACTAGCAAGAATCATACAGGAGAACAATGTGGACCTTGCAGTCCTCGCCTACAGCGATCTCTCCTACAATGAGCTGATGCACAAAGCATCGATAGCCTTGACAGCCGGCGCAGACTTCGAACTGCACGGTCCCAGAAGCACCATGATACGCTCCAAGTTACCTGTTGTCTCGGTTGGGGCTGTCCGAACTGGCGCAGGCAAGAGTACGGTTTCACGACGCGTCTGCCAAATCCTCAAGGCAAAAGGCAAGAAATTAGGAGTGATTAGGCATCCAATGCCCTATGGCGACCTAACGGATGAAGTCGCTCAGAGGTTCTCCAGTTACGAGGATCTTGATAGATACAATTGCAGTATCGAAGAGCGAGAAGAGTATGAACCCCACATCGACGCTGGATTCACGGTCTACGCCGGAGTAGATTATCAGAAAATCCTAGCTATGGCCGAGAAGGAGTCGGATATCATCGTCTGGGATGGAGGGAACAACGACATCCCCTTCATCCAGCCAAATCTACACATTGCCGTAATGGACCCGTTACGAGCGGGCGATGAACTGACGCACTATCCGAGCGAAGTCAACATCCGCATGGCAAATGTAATCGTGATCAACAAGGTTGACACGGCAGAACCAGGAAACGTTGACTTGGTGGAATCAGACGCAAAACAACTAGCTCCGAGTGCGATGGTTGTAAAGGCCGCCTCTGAGATCAAATTGGACCATCCAGACATGATCAAAGGAAAGAGAGTGCTGGTAGTTGAGGATGGCCCGACAGTGACACATGGAGATATGCCGTACGGAGTCGGGTACGTCGCCGCGAAGAGGTTCGGAGCAAAGGAGATCGTCGATCCACGGCCCTATGCGGTAGGAATCGTGAAGGAGATTTTCAAAAAGTACACTCACCTGACGCAAGTCCTTCCCACTGTCGGTTACGGCAATCAACAGATCCGAGACATGGAAGAGACAATCAGGAAGGCCGATTGTGATACTGTGGTCCTGGCGACACCTGCAGACATTCGAAGAATCCTCAAGATCTCAAAGCCAACAGTCAGAGTGAGCTACTATCTCAAGGAATTGACCAAGCCCGACATTGAGGACATTCTGATAAGCCGAAAGATAGTCTAGCCCGTTCAAGGGTCTAGGCGATAGCTTTCCTCAACGTTTCCGAGACGTACTCAACGTCATTGTCCGATAGTCTTGGATGGACGGGTAAAGAGAAGACCTGTCTGGACGCCTTCTCGGTCTCAGGTAGCTTCCCACGCCTTACCTGATTCGAGGATCGATAGAACGGAGTGGAGTGCACGGGTGTAGAGTAGTAGACCGCGGCCTCTATGTTCTTCGCCCACAGCTTGTCCACGATCTTGTTACGCTTCGCCGCGTTTACACCTCTCGCTCTGACAGTGTACACGTACCAGCTGTGCTTTCGCGTCTCATCTTCTCGTGGAAGAATGAGTTTCCCGGACATGCTCAGTTTCTCCGTTGCGAGTTCCGCATTGTGTCTGCGCTTTTCTAGGAAGGAGGGTAATTTCTTCAACTGGGCAAGGCCTATCGCGGCAGCGATCTCGGGCATGTGATAGTTCGCCCCTAGTCTTACCGACCAGTATGGGCGTTGTTCTCCATGGGATCGGACCATCCGCAAGGTCTGGGCATACTCATCATCATTCGTTGTCACCATTCCACCCTCGCCGGTGGTGAGGTTTTTCGCAGCGTAGAAGCTGAAGCAGGTCATATCCGCGATGGATCCGACGCGTTTTCCATCGTA
>VBBH01000011.1 GCA_005888695.1 Candidatus Bathyarchaeota archaeon | reverse complement strand
CTTGCATCATATTTTCGATTTATTCCGACAACATTCTTGTTTGTTACTTTGACAGCGTGCTTTCTTAATCCGTTCAGGAATGGCACAACCTCCGCCGCTTTGATCGACCTTTCCTTCTTCATCGCCTCCGCAACGGCCTCCGCCCTGGCAGGTACCTTGTACTTTTTCGCTAATCTTGCGGTGAGACGTTTGAACCTAGGAAGCTCCTTGTTCAGGTATTCTAGGCCTTTTGCCTCGAGCTCTTCGGGACTCTCGGGGTAGTCCCACAATCGACGGAGCGATTGTGCGTACACTTTCTCTCTGCCCAGTCCCGCTCCCTGCTTTCGAATTATCTTGTAGACTTCTTCGAACCCTTGGTTTTTGAAGCCCTTAACTCGGAACAGGCTCGCATACTTTTTCGTTAGTTCGACGAGATCATCTATCTCTGATTGCAGTTGCTTGTCTGATGTTTCCTTCCGGACCGTCCGAACGATCTCTTGTAGACCGTCGCAACGAATCAGCGTCAATAGCCTCAAGCCAATGGGCCAGTTGGTACCACTCTTCTCATCGAGCGCAGTTTGCATAACCTTGATCGCGTTCTTGGTAAGCCGTCGCAAATGTAAGGGGACAATTCCTTCCTTGATCAAATGGACGAAATATGAACCTAGGACGGTCTCGGGAATCTGTTGTGGCTCCCCGAGAGTGTAGATGACACCAAAAGAGTCAAGGGCCTTCAACTGGGATTCATTCTCTGCTCTAAGTCTCAACTCCTCGAGTCTTCGGGCAAACTTGTCCATATTCTTGGTAGACGGAATGAATAGTCGTCCGGCGTAATCATTGAACCCAGCCGTGAACGCTGTGGAAGGGTCGCTTTCACAGAAGAATTGGAAGATCTCTCCCTCAACGTCAGAGGCCGGCTTGGGAACTGGCATCGAACATCGACTTCTTATCGAGGCCATCTCAAAGGGATTGGTTACTTAAAAGCTAACAATCCCGAATTGAAGAGTCAAATTAGCGAAGTGTTGATCCTAAAATGTGATAAACAGGACAATGAACGGCTTCACGGAGATTTTGAGCTAGTGCCGTCAAAGAGACATCAATCCAAGAAGCAGGAATTGACGGCGGAGGAGGCGTCTAGGATGGCAGAGGAGGCAGCTTTCGCAGCGTTGGGATCTGGGTTGAGGATTGCCGCGGCTCTCGGTACCGTAGCTGCAAAGACCGCTAGTCTTGCTCTTGCGTCTCTTGCGTCCGGAGCGGACAAATTCGCAGAACTGGTCAAGGAAGAAGTTGCTCCGCCGCATGCTAGGAAGCGCGTAGAAAGAAAAGAAGGAAATATTGTTAGGAGAAGACGTCATGCAATCAGAGCTTCACGAGCGAAGAGGGCCAGTTAGGACCGCATCACCCTTGCGAGTCCCGAAGGGAGGCGTTCACTCAGGACGTCACCGGATTTGTTTGTGGTTCTAGTCTGTTGAAGATTTTTCGCGTGTTCCAGATCACAGGCTTGCCAATTGCCGCGGCTCCCACGGTAATTATTAGCCTCTCTATAGGGTAGAATAAGAATATCAGCGGCCAAGCTTTCAGTGCACCAGAACCAACGACTAATGCGAAGAGTATGCCACCTGTAAGGTGTTCTGCCATTGTGCCAACAAATGCCACGATAGTAACTGCCTTTGCTATCTCTGCGTAATTAGCCGATTTCACGAGTAACGGGACTCTTTGAGTGAGTGGAGAGATCAGAATGGTCAGTGCGACAATGTGCAGCCAGTAGTATGGAATCGGTGGGCTGAATAAGTTCTGTCCGACAAAGATCTCAGTATTGGGCGTCACAGAAAAAACAAGGATGATAACCAAGAATATTGCTGACGCCAGTTTTCTCTGGCCTCTGAGAACTAGGCCCGCGATCGTGACGTATGTCACGCCCGGGAGAAAATCCAATCCGAGGAACCTAAGAGGGTTCCAAGGAGCGAATGCAGCAATGAAAGTGCCGATAATCACCGAGGCAACGGCGTATGGAAGGTCTAAGAATAATGCCACGACGGGAAGAATTACACCACCAGCCGTTATGCTCCCGGGTATGCCGATCGCTCTGGAGATCGGAATGAGTCGAAATACAGCGTATACAGCTGCGAATGTCGCTGTTAGCGCAACCTTTCGAGTGTTGAAACCTTTCAGCCTCGTTTGGGACTGCATATCCGTCAATGCTTCACTCTCATAGTTTCGATCAAATGAGAGACCTCTCGTAGACTCTGACCACTTGCTTTGGATATCCTCTTAAGATCCTCATACTCAGGCTTTTCTCTCAACAATTTACCGTCTGGGCCGAAAGCCCGCTTAACTTTCAACTGATATTCTCTTCCTTCGATCGTAACTGGAATGACTGCCTCTTTACGGTTAGAAATGTGCCTCCTTATTGGAATCTCTCTAACACCAAGCGTTCCCGTTTCTTCCATCAATAAACCCGCAAATCTCTCCGACTCGGTCTCGTCTACTATGACGCTTACTCTGCTACCGGGTCTGTTCTTCTTCATGTAAACTGGCGTTAGGGTCACGTCCCTTGCGCCCTCGGAGAGTAACCTCTCAACCGCATGCCCGATTACTTCCCCGGTCACATCGTCAAGATTCGTTTCGAGGATCACCATGCTATCGTGAGAGTGCAAGTTCCCAAGTCTTTCACCAACAGTTATTCGGAGGAGGTTGGCAGTCTCAACGAGCTCCTTCGAACCCGCTCCATATCCGACCTGTAGCGGGATCATCGAAGGGTAAGTTTCTGAAGCCGTTCGTGCAAGATTGACTGTGATTGCGGCACCTGTTGGTGTTGTCAACTCGGTCTTTTCATGCCCCCCTGTCATCGGGAACCTGTGTGCCTTCAGTATTTCGACCACAGCGGGAGGAGGATTCGGATAGGTTCTTCCCGAGAATTTGGTCGCTCCGCCCCCGACCGCCAGAGGCGTTGATATCCAGGCCGCATCGTTCAGGTTCAGTTCTTCGATCATGACGGCGGTGCCAAGGATGTCGACCAAGGTATCTGCGGAACCTAGTTCGTACAACACTGTCTCCTTTGGGCTGTGTCCATGGACCTTTGACTCTGCCTGGAGTAAGGTATCTACAATACCCAACGTGAATTTTCTACCCCATTCAGAAAGGCCGAGCTTCACGGATGTCTTCTCGATCGCGCTCCGGACGAGGCCCCCTTTTCGACCAGACCCCTTTTCAGCAGTCTCGACCGTGACAAGACTTGCTCCGACCTCGCCTCGTTCAACGTTCTGGAAATGGACCTCAACCTTCCCGCTCCCAGGAAGCGAATCTTCTACTACGCTGGCAACTTTCTTTAGACTTGCAGGGCTTGCTCCGAGTGCGATGAGTGCTCCCAAGTACTTGTCACCAGCAACTCCGGAGGCCCCGCCGTCGGCGACAACAACGAGCCTTTGGGATGGAGGTTTTTTCATTCTCGCCCAGCACGTGCAGAGGGTGCCTATTTGGCGGCTATTAATCAGCTATTGCTGAGGTGTGTTTCACAGTAGACTTGGAAAACTTTCGTTATGTCGTGACGCAACTAGTCTGGCAGCATCGATTTCTGAGGCTGCTTTTTCTAGTGAGCCGCTTTAAAGATACTTTGTGAGAACCGATTCTATCCGAGCCTTAGGGACCGCCCCAACTATCGAGTCGACGTGCTTCCCGTTCTTCAGAACCAAGAGCGTTGGGATTGCCATTATGCCGAATCGGGTCACGACCGCGGGATTTTCGTCCGTATTGAGCTTTCCGAAAGTAACTCGTCCAGAGTATTCCTTGGCCAAGGCATCTACGATTGGCGAGACCATTCGACAGGGTCCACACCACGGTGCCCAGCAATCAACCAATACAACCGGATGATTAGATATGAACGATTCAAAGTCCGAGTCTGTGATCGTTATGGGATGCTCGGTTTTCTCTGGCATTATTCCTTTAGTCGCTTCCATATCCTAGATTCTAGTTTTCGCTCTAATATACGCTTGCTCACGTCTTGAGGGCGGTGAGTTCTACCTGACGTTTTCCTTTCATTAGCCGAGATACTCTCAAAACTCCCTGGACTTCTAATTTTAACAGACCATTATTGAGTTCGCGGAAGCTGACATCGCCAAAGTCGTCTTTCAATTCCTTTTGAAGCTCAATGTCAGTCATTGCTCCCTTGCGTTCCAAGGTTTCTACTATCGCTAGCGATAGCGGCCTCGGACTCCACACTTTGCTCAACTATCCGTTTCCAATGAGGCCTTACGCACCATTCTAAGTGATCGGTATAGGCGTACGTTCCTTCTTGAACCGTTTCACGAATGCTTGGTACCAATTCTCCATGTCCGGCGTAACCGATGGCTTGATCCTTTCAAGTCCATCTCGGAAGTCCTCCAATGTCACTTCCTTTGTTTCAATATTCTTCCTCAGCGAGACCAATCCGGCTTCACGACAGACTGCCTCCAGATCTGCTCCGGAATAGCTCTGAGTCTGGGTTGCAAGCTGATCGAGATCGACATCATGAGCAAGTGGCATTCCTTGGGTGTGCAATTTCAGAATCTGGTATCGGGTGGCGTGGTCTGGGGCGGGGACGTAGATCAGACGGTCAAATCGGCCGGGTCGGAGGATCGCAGGGTCGATTATGTCGGGCCTGTTGGTTGCTCCGATAACGACTACGTTCTCAAGGGATTCGATCCCGTCCAGCTCGGTCAAGAGTTGGCTTATGACGCGTTCCGAAACGCCACTGTCTCCGTAGCCCATCCCTCTTCGGGGAACCACTGAGTCGAGCTCGTCGAAGAATATTATCGATGGAGCGGCTGTGCGCCCTTTCCTGAAGACCTCGCGTATCGCTTTCTCTGATTCGCCTACCCACTTACTGAACAGTTCGGGCCCCTTTATCGAGATGAAATTGGCTTCGCTCTCCGTAGCGACCGCTCTGGCGAGCATTGTCTTGCCGCATCCTGGTGGTCCGAAAAGGAGGATACCCTTTGGTGGCTCTACCCCGACGCGTTTGAACACCTCTGGCTTCTTCAGGGGCCATTCGACTGCTTCTTGGAGGTCTTGCTTGACATCACCGAGTCCTCCTACGTCCAACCATCTAACTGTTGGGACCTCAACGTATACCTCTCTCATCGCGGTGGGTGTGACCTCTCTATAGGCGGCTGTGAAGTCGTCTAGGCGGACGTCCATCTTTTCTAGAATGTGGCTTGGTATCCTTTCCTCTTCCAGGTTGATCTCCGGAAGATATCTTCTGAGGGCTTTCATAGCGGCCTCGCGGCAAAGCGCGGAGATGTCAGCGCCTGTGTAGCCATGGCAAATGTCCGAGAGCCGGTGGAGGTCAACATCCGAGGCCAACGGCATCGTCCGTGTATGGATCTGTAAGACCTCGTATCGTCCGGCCTTGTCCGGGACCCCAATCTCGATCTCACGATCGAAACGTCCAGGCCTCCTCAGTGCCGGGTCAATAGCGTTGGGTCGGTTTGTGGCGCCGATTACTATTATGTTGCCTCTTGATCCCATGCCGTCCATGAGACTGAGTAATTGTGCTACGACGCGTCGCTCAACCTCACCGGTGACTTCTTCCCGTTTGGGTGCGATCGCGTCCATCTCATCGATGAATATGATGCTCGGCGCTGTTTCCTGTGCCTTCTGGAAGATCTCTCGGAGCCTCGCTTCAGATTCTCCGTAGAACTTGCTCATAATCTCTGGGCCACTGATCACGTAAAAGTTTGCGTCGGACTCGTTAGCGACTGCCTTCGCCAACAAGGTCTTCCCACATCCAGGAGGACCGTAAAGGAAT